>JBDTNF010000038.1:0-3478 GCA_039933875.1 Flavobacteriales bacterium
GCAAGCATCACTGCGCCGCGCCCCCGGAGGAAGCCGTAGGCCACACCGTGCAAGGCGATGCCGAACGTCATGGCGCCCAACGGTGCCATGAGCGGGGTGCCTTCTTCACTTCCGAAAATAACGACGGCGAACGGATGGGCAAAGACCGCGAACAGACCCCACATCGCGAGACCCAGCGGCAGCACCCAGGCCAGGGCTCCGCGCAGATAGCGCCGGGCCACCTCGGGTGACGCGCTCATGGCGGTGTAACGGGTGAGGCCCACCATGGCGCCCATGAGCACCAGGGGGAACAGGAAGGCCATGGTGCGTCGGGCGATGACGTATAGATCCAGGTTCTGCTTGCTCGTGTGCGCAGCGAGACGGTACGTCAGTATCAGGCCCAAAAGGGCCATTCCCTCAGTGAAGTAGGTGAAGAGCTGGTCCCGGCCTTCGGGGGTGCGCAGGTAGGCGAGCATCCGCTGCTTCATACTGCGCCGAAAGTACGTGCAGGGCTCCCTTCGGTCCGTGCGGGGCGTTCATCAGCCCGCGGCGCCGTCCATCCACGTAGTGCGGGACGACCTGCAGCCCCCGCCTATCTTCGGCATCGAATAAAACGAACCATGGAATTCTTCCAATGGCACTGGTGGGCGGGTCTGGCGATCGTCCTGTTCATCGCCGAGATCTTCGTTCCGGGCTTCTTCCTGCTCTGCCTTGGGATCGGCTGCCTTGGCGGGAGCCTGCTGGCGGCCGTCGGGCTGGGTTCCAGTGCGCAACTGGTGGCGTTCAGCATCTTCTCTGTGATCTCCCTGGCCACCATCCGGCCATTGTTGATGAAGCGCATGTGGAAGAACAGTGGTGTTCGCACGAACGTGGACGCGCTCGCCGGCCAACGTGGTCGTGTGACCCAGGACTTCGAACCCGGCCTGCGACTGGGCCGTGTGAGCGCCGCTGGCGATGACTGGCGTGCGGAATGCACCAGCGACCGGGCACTGCGTGTGGGCGACCTGGTCGAGGTCGTGCGCGTTGAAAGCAACACCCTCATTGTGAAGCCGATCGACCAGGCCTGATCCGGACCTGCTCTCCCACCCTCCATTCACCACCCCTCAGTACCATGACCTCCAGTACCATCATCCTCATCCTCATCGCGTTCTTCGTTGTGTTCATGATCGCCAAAGGCGTTCGCATCATCCAGCAGAGCGAAGCCATGGTCATCGAGCGCTTCGGCAAATACCGTGTTACGCTCGTAGCCGGGTTCAACATCATCATCCCGGTGTTCGACAAACCGCGCGAGATCATTTCGCGCCTCACGCGCGACCTGCCCGATGGCAACAAGTACGTGCAGTTCATGAAGAAGGAGCGTATCGACCTGCGCGAATCGGTATTCGATTTCCCCAAGCAGAACGTGATCACGAAGGACAACGTGATGACCGAGATCAGCGCGCTGCTCTACTTCCAGGTGATGGATCCGGTGAAGGCCACCTACGAGATCGAGAACCTGCCGATGGCCATTGAAAAACTCACACAGACCACGCTCCGGAACGTGATCGGCGAGTTGGACCTGGACGAGTGCCTCACGAGCCGCGACACCATCAACGGCAAACTGCGCGTGATCCTCGATGAGGCCAGCCACAAGTGGGGCGTGAAGGTGAACCGGGTGGAGTTGCAGGACATCAACCCGCCACGGGACATCCGCGAGGCGATGGAGAAACAGATGCGCGCCGAGCGCGACAAGCGGGCACAGATCATCGATGCGGAAGGCAGCAAGCGCGCCGCGATCCTGCAAGCCGAGGGCGTGCAACAGAAGCAGATCAACGAGGCCGAGGGCCAGAAACAGGCACAGATCCTGGAGGCCGAGGGCGATGCGCAGGCGCGTATACGCCGTGCCGAGGGCGAAGCGCAGGCGATCAAGATGGTATCGGACGCGATCAAAGGCACCAACGCCGATCCGGCCAACTACCTGATCGCCATGAAGTACCTGGAGACCTTGGAAGCGATGACCAGCGGCAAGGACAACAAGGTGGTCTACATTCCCTTCGAGGCCACGGGCGTGCTGAGCAGCCTGGGCGGCATCAAGGACATGCTCAACGTGAACAAAGGGCTGAAGTGAGCACCCCAGCCTACTCTACCCTCTCCGAAGCAGTGAACGACCTGCAACGACGCGGCTACACCGACGACCTGGTCCTTGCCGAGCGCTGCCTCGTATGCGATGCCCGCAGCCTCAGCTTGGACCCCGCCGATTTCCACATCGACGAGTTGCACCGCTTCGAGGGCAACAGCGACCCCGAGGACCAGAGCATCGTGTACGCCATCCGCTCTGACAAGCACGGCTTGAAAGGCATCCTTGTGAACGCCTACGGCCCCGATGCCAGCAGCTTGACGCAGGAGATGGTGAGCAAGCTGTCCGTTCACCGTTAAGCCGCAGAAGCTTATTTTCGACGGGGCCACCTGGACCGGTGGTCGCGCGTCTATATCGTCGAACCCCTTCCACTATGCTGATCCTGCGCTCCTCACTATTCGTTCTTCTCGCGCTGAGCGCACCGGCCCTGTTGGCCCAGGAAGCTTGTTTCAATGGTATCGATGACGACGGCGACGGACTGATCGACCTGAACGACAGCACGGATTGTAACTGCCTTAACAGCCTGAACATCGGGGGGGATGAATCCCTCATCCCCAACCCTTCCTTCGAGGACTTCGACTGCCTGCCGTCCTCATGGAGCGAATTGAGTTGCGCTTCCGGTTGGGAACAGGCTACGCAGCCCACGAGCGATTATTTCAACACCGCGAGTTTCTATCCGGCCATTTTTCCGCAACCTCCTCCGGATGGGGCTGGCCTGGCCGGCGGATACATGTTCCCTGGTTGGCAGGAGTACCTCGGTGCCTGCCTTACGGGGCCCATGCTGGCGGGTCAGCAGTACAGCATCACCTTCAATATCGCGGCTACGGCTACCGATGGGGTCTTCTCGGCCGTTGTGCCCATTTACTTCGGTCCGGTCGAGGTCACCATCTTCGGATTGGCGAACTGTGTGCCCTTCCCGGTGAACACCGTTGATTGCCCGGTCGGGGTGGGTTGGACGGAACTCGGGAGCGTCAGCTACACGCCGAGCAATACCTGGAGTACCATCAATATCACCTTCACGCCGACCTTCGATGTGGCTGCGATCATCCTTGGTTCACCCTGCGATCTTCCTCCGGATTATGTAACCGATCCGCAGGGCTTCAATCCCTACTTCTTCTTCGATGGCCTGCAGTTGGGCGAGGACGTTCCGTACCATGCTCCCATCGACCAACACCGTGACCCGGCAACCACCGGGCGTGAAGTCAGAGTAGTTGATACCCACCCTGTGGCAGATCGTGGCGTTCACGCAGCCCGTGACCGAGGCGCCGGCGCCCTTGAAGATGGTTCCCTTCGGCGTCGGTGGTGGCGGATTGTTCACCTGGACCGGGCTGGACGCGGCCAGGGGGCCGACGGCACCCCCGCCGGTGTTGATCGCCCGCACGT
>JBDTNF010000039.1:0-45842 GCA_039933875.1 Flavobacteriales bacterium
ATCGGTGACCAATCCAACGGGTGGGTTGTCGATCAGCACCACGTCGTACCGGCTCTTGAGTTCTTCAAGCAACTCGGTCATCTTACGGCTGATGATCAGTTCCGAAGGGTTGGGGGGGATGGGTCCTGCGGTGATGAAGTCCAGGTTCTCAAGCGTGCTATTCCGGATGCAACTCTCCAGGCTGTCCTTTCCGATGAGCAGGGTGCTCATGCCTCGCACGTTCTCCACACCGAAGCCGAGGTGGATCTTGGGCTTGCGCATGTCCAGATCGAGGATGATCACGCGCTTACCGCTGTAGGAGATGATCCCCGCCAAATTCATCGCCACGAAGGTCTTGCCTTCCCCGGAGATGGTACTGGTGATCGCGATGATCTTCGCACCGTCCGTATTGTCCACGAACTGCATGTTCGTGCGCACGCTTCGGAACGCCTCGGCGATCAAGGACTTGGGGTTCTTGTCGATAAGGAGCTGGGAGATGGGTATCTCTTTCTTGTACTTCGGGACCATGCCCAGTATGCCGATGCTCGCGTTGGACAGTTTCGCTATGTCGTGCAGTGAGGTGATGTTGTCGTGCAGGATGTAGCGGACCAGCACGATCATGAAACTGAGGATCACACCGGTGACGATATAGGAGACCAGCACCATGTTGCGGTTCGGGGAGACGGGTGTTGTCGCCACCGTGGCGTTCTCCAGGATCCTGTTCTCCGGAACGAACCCGGCCTTGCTGATGCGGTACTCGATATCCTTCTCCAGAAGCAGGGTGTAGTACTTCTCGTTGATGTTGAACACGCGTTCGATGCGGGCGTACTCGAGTTCCTTTTCGGGAAGTGCCCGGAACCGGCCTTCGAACTCTGACATGTGGGCCTGCAGTTCATCGCGTCGCACCTCGGCGGTTTCGCGAAGTCGGCCGATGCTCTCTAATACCACCCGCTTCTGAATGTCGATCTGGTATTCCAGTGAGCGCACCCCCTGATGTTCGGCCGTGGCCTCCAGGTATAACGCATCGCGCTGGGCCAGGAGTTCCTGCAATCTGCCGATCGTCTTGGAGAGGGAGGCCTCGAATTCGGTGCCGATGAGGAGCGGGACCAGGTCGTACGAATTGATCTCGGGCAGGGGCTTGTCGGTCGCTTTTTCCAGCGCTTTCAGCAACTCGATCTCCATCGAGAACTTCACCATCCCGTCCTCATAATCCTTGGAACGGTCCAGGAAGATCGGGGTGAGTTGTTCCAGGTCAGCCACACCATTGTCTATGCGGATGTGCTGCAACCGGATCTCCGATTCGCGCAGTTGCGTGAACACCGTATCCTTTTGGGAACGGATGAAATGGATCACGCTCAAGGCGCTTTCACCCTGCCGCTCGACATCGTAATCGATGAAGGTCTGCGCCATGGCCTGGCAAAGGTCCGCCGCGAGCGCGCTGTTCTGGTCCTGGCAACTGATCTCCACGGTCTTCGCGTTCGCGTCCATGACCTTGATCAGCAGGCGTTGTGCGTAACGGTCCACGAGCCGCTCCGATGAGTTGATCAGGAAATACAGGTTCACCTGCGCTTCGGGGTCGTTGAGCAGGGCATGATCGTGCAGGTCGATGTAGCAGCTGAAGTGTGGCATCCGCACCACAGCGTTCCGATCGAAATCGTTCTCGATCAGCTTGCCATCGATCGTGTACGAGATGCCCATCCGTTCCGGTCGCGATAGGTCGAGGAACACCGGTACATCCATGACCGCGCTGTCCAGCACACTGAGCTCACGCACCTGGAAGAACGACCGTGTGTAGTATTCCTCGGTGAGGATCTTGCCCCGGTTGAAATAACTCACCTCCAAGGGCATGCGCTGTAGGGCCATGCCAATGAAGAACCGGGAACGCATCAACTCGACGTTGATCTGCAGGTTATTGTCCTCGGTGGAGAAGGTGTTCATGCTGAGCACCTGCTGGGCGTTGTTGCTCTCGTTGAGCTGCAGCATGGTGCGCGAACTGTACATGCTCGGCGTATAGCGCAGATAGATCAGGGCGGAGGTCACCGCGGTCAGCAGGCAGAGCATCATCCACAGCAGGCTCCGCCGCAGGATGAAGAGGAACAGCCCGAGTTCGAACTCGTTGCTGAAATTCGTGATCCGCTCCTTGTAGCTCTCGAAACTGAGGTTGCGCTGACTGATGTCCTCGTTGAGCATGAGGTCAGGCGCTTATTGTTGGAAGCTCCGGACCACGCTGATCGCCAGCAGGATGGTGGTCACAAGGGTGATCACAGGAACGAGGTCCTGCAATACCTCGGTGGCGAGTTGGGCATTGGGCTGGACGTAAACCACATCGTCGCCCTGCATCACCAGATCGGCGTATTGCAGCCCGGAGATGTCGGATAGGTCGAACTCAAAAACTTTGCGTTTGCCGGAAGGGTCGAGCCGGAACACTTTGACTTTTTCGGCGTTCCCTCGCTTGTTCAGGCCACCCGCATGGGCCAGCACTTCGAGCAGGGTGGTATTGTTCTGCTCCAGGGGCACCACCTTGGCATCGCCACCACCACCCGGGAACACCACCACACGGCGGTTCGTTACCAACAACTGCACGTAAGGGTGGTTGTAGTACTGCGTGTACTTTTCCTCCAGCATCCTCTCGGCGTCCCGCAGGGTGTAACCAGCAATGGGGATACGGCCGAGCAGCGGCAGTTTCGCGACACCATCGTATTCGACGTAGTAGGTGAAGACGTTCCGGTTCTGGAAGCCCGCGTCGCGAAGCCCCCCTTCAGAGACCAGATCGATCATCTTGAACCCATCGTTCGCGAAAAGCCTGAACTGGATCACGTCGTTGGGCTGTATCCTCAAGGTCTTGGCCGTCGAATCCCCAACGACATCGAACTTGTAGTCGGTGGGGGTCTTGAACATGATGTCCTTGTTCACGGTACAGCCCGTGAAAAGGATAACCCCGACCAAAGCAGGGAGGAGGATGCGCCGTATGGTTCGCGTCATGGCCGGGCAAAAGTAACGTTCCGCACCGGCGGCCGGTCAGTTGAGCAGCGAGCGGTACAGGACGGCGGTGTCCTCCACCAACCGGCTGTAGTGATAACGGTCGCGAACATGCGTCCAACCGCCATTGCCCATGGTGGTGCGCAACCCGGCGTTCATCACCAGTTCGGCCAGGTGGGTGCTCAGGCCTTCGATGTCTCCGCTTTCGCTCAGCAGCGCTGTACGGCCGGGCAGTACCACGTTCTCGATGCCTCCCACCCGCGTGCTCACCACGGGTTTGTTGGCCGCCTGCGCTTCGATCAGGCTCACGGGTGTGCCTTCGTTCAGGGAGGTGAGCATTACGATATCGACGCCAGCGTTCACGATATCCACCTCCTTGATCCAACTGGTGAAGGTGATCGTCGCAGCAGGAACGACCGGTTTGCCGTTCACCCCGTGACCGAAGCCATGGCCGTTGAAGAACGGCCCACTGGCCTGGCTCAGGCCGAGCTCCGCGGCCCGTTGCTGCAGTCGCTCACGTTCTTCGCCGTCACCAACGATGAAGGCCCGCACCCGTTTCCCCGTCCGGCGCTCCACCTGGGCAATCACGTGGAGGAAGAGGTCGTGGTTCTTGATCGGTACCAACCGCCCGATGATCCCGATGGCGATCTCATCATCCGCAACACCGTAGACCTTACGGAAGAAGGCGCGCTTCCGGGCCTGCTCTTCCTGGAACCGTCCCAGATCGAACCCCAAGGGGATCACGCTCACCTTGTCATCGGTGCAGATGCGGTGCTCGTCGACCAATTCGCTCTTCTGCTTTTCGCTGATGGCGATGATGCGCGAGGAACGCCGCGCCAGGAAACGCTCGATGTTCTTGTAGAGGGCGGTCCGCAGCGGACCGAAGTAGCTGTGGAACACATGGCCGTGGAAGGTGTGCACGATCGCCTTCACGCCCATGTCCGCGGCGGCCATTCGCCCTACGGCACCCGCCTTGGCCGCGTGGGTATGCACGATGTCGGGTTTGAACTCCCTGATCAGTTCCTTGATGCGACGGTACGCACCCCGGTCCCGCCATGGGGCCACTTCACGCTGAAGTTCCGGCAGGATCACCGGCTTCACGCCCATGGAATGCAGGATGTGGTGACTTCCTTCTTCGCTCGCCTCCTGGCTGCCACCGACCAGCAGGGTCTCGAATTCGTCCGGCAGGTATCGTGTCAGGTAGGCGGCGTTGTGTGTGGGGCCACCCAGGTTGAAGCGATTGATGATGCGGAGTACTCGGGGCATGGGGTTTAAGGACGGTGAAGGTAACCCTCGGATCCGCGCTCGGCGGAGTTCATCCGACGTGGGCCTTCCACCACGACAGATAGACGATCAAAGCGTGCACGGTTGCCTGTGAACTGCCCGGTGACGCGCTGCGGAACCGTTGGATCAGCGCCTTCACAGCGGTCGGGTCCAGGCCTGCCGCCCGGAGCAAGGCCTCGTCCATACAGGCTTGCACATCGGCAGCCAGCGGCCCAAGCAGCAGAGGGGTGAGCGGCACCTCAAAGCCACGTTTCGGGCGCTGCACCGTGATGGTGGGCAGCAGCCCTCCGAACGCTTCGCGCAGCAGGTGCTTGCCGGAGCCCTTGTGGAATTTCGCCGCTGCGGGTAGCGAGAACGCGAACTCAACCACGCGTTTGTCCAGGAACGGGGTGCGCACTTCCAGTGCGTGCGCCATGCTCGTGAGGTCCACCTTGTGCAGCATATCGTCCGGAAGCACGGTGAACAGATCGGCCCAGAGCAGGGCGTTGAGGTCCGTGTGCCTGGCGAACGGCGCGGTGATGGCGTTGCGACGTGCGCGGAATTCCTGATCGTTGGCGCGTGGATCAAGTAGCGCGGTGGTGTCCAATTCATCGTCCCAGGAGGCGAGCAGCAGGTAACGGTCCTCGCGTGTGAGGCGGGCCGTGCGCGCGTACTTGTCCAGTTGGCGGAAGCGATCGGTGAGCCCGCTGTTGCGTGAGCGGGGAAGGAGTTTCCAAAGAGGACCACCGAGCAAGGCCAGTCGTTCGGCCAGCCCTGGGTCAAGCACACGCAGTTCGGCCTGGTGCTTCCGGTAACCGCCGAACACCTCGTCGGCACCATCGCCACTCAACGCCACGGTCACATGGTGCCGGGTATGCTTGTTCAGCAGGTAGCTGGGCAATGCGCTCTGGTCCGCGAAGGGCTCATCGACACTGCCAAGGAAATCCGCGTAATGGTCCGCCAGGTCGGAGGTGCTGATGGTGAACGTGGTGTGCTGCGAACCGATATGCTTCGCGACGGTCTCCGCATAGGACGTTTCGTCGTAGTAGGGATCGGTGTACCCGATGCTGAACGTGCGCAGGTCCGGTTTGTGGCGCTTGGCCAGCGCGCTGATGATGCTGCTGTCCAGACCACCGCTGAGGAACGTCCCGGTAGGTACATCGCTGATCAACCGGATGCGGACGGCATCATCGAGCAGGTCGCGCAGTTGCTCGACGGGTCCGCCAGTTCCCTGATGATCAACGGCCGCTTGTTCGGCATTGTACCAACGCACCAAGCGCATGCCTTTCGCATCCACTGTGATCGAATGCCCCGGTAGCAGTTTGTGCACGCCCTGAAGTATGCTGTATGGCGCTGGAATGTAGTTGTGTGTGAAGTAGGTGCGCAGGGAGACCTGATCAATGGCCCGTGGTGCGCCGAGCGCGAGCAGGGCCCGCAGTTCGCTGCCGAACAACAGTCGGCTATCGTGTTCGCACCACCACAGTGGTTTTACCCCGAACCGATCGCGAGCAAGAAAGAGCGTGTCCTCTTGTGCGTCATGAATGGCCAGAGCGAAGAAGCCGTTGAGGTCGTCCAGGAAGGCGACGCCTTTCACGGCGAACAGACGGAGCACCACCTCGGTATCCGAATGACTGCGGAAGCTGTGGCCCTGTGCTTCCAGCGAAGCGCGCAGGTCCTTGAAGTTGAAGACCTCTCCATTGAACGCGATCGTATAGCGACCACCATCATCAGTGAAGGGCTGGTGCCCGGCGCTGCTGGTGTCGATGATGCTCAGGCGCCGGTGGCCCAGCACCGTTCTTCCCTGACGGAAAAGGCCTTCATCATCAGGCCCCCGGTGCGCGATGCACCGCAACGCCGCTTGCACACGCTCTTCGGGAAGCGGCTGGGCCGAGTTTAGTTGGAAGGAGCCGACTATGCCGCACATGCTCTCGTCGTGGCATCACCTGTAAGGGCGATGCATGCATCGCCCTTACAGGTGGATCACCTCGCCATAGGCCGCCGCCGCCGCTTCCATGATCGCCTCGCTCATGGTGGGGTGCGGATGGACGGTCTTGATGATCTCGTGGCCCGTGGTCTCCAGCTTACGGATGCTCACACACTCGGCGATCAGTTCGGTCACGTTCATGCCGATCATGTGGGCGCCCAGGAGTTCGCCGTACTTGGCGTCGAAGATCAACTTCACGAAACCATCCTTGGCACCTGCCGCACTTGCTTTGCCACTGGCGCTGAAGGGGAACTTGCCCACCTTGATCTCCAGCCCCTTCTCCTTGCACTGTTTTTCGGTCAGGCCAACGCTGGCCACTTCCGGCGAGCAATAGGTGCAGCCTGGGATGTTGTTGTAGTCCAGCGCATGCGGCTTCTGGCCAGCGATCGCTTCCACGCAGATGATGCCTTCGGCACTGGCCACATGCGCCAGCGCCTGGCCCGGGGTCGCATCGCCGATGGCGTAGTAGCCGGGAATGTTGGTCTTGTAGAATTCGTCCGTCTTGATCTTGCCCTTATCGGTGACGATGCCCACGGCTTCCAGGCCGATGCCTTCGATGTTCGCCGCGATGCCCACCGCGCTCAGCACGATGTCGCATTCGATCACCTGCTCGCCCTTCGGCGTCTTCACCGTCACTTTGCAGCCCTTGCCACTGGTGTCCACCTTGGTCACTTCGCTGGAGACCATCACTTCGATGCCCTGTTTCTTGAAGCTCTTCTCCAACTGCTTGCTCACGTCCTCATCTTCAACAGGAACAACATTGGGCAGGAACTCGATCAAGGTCACCTTGGTGCCGATGGCGTTATAGAAGTAGGCGAACTCGCTGCCGATGGCACCGCTGCCCACCACTACCATGCTCTTGGGTTGTTCCGCCAGCACCATGGCCTCGCGGTATCCGATGATCTTCTTGCCATCCTGTGGCAGGCTCGGCAGCGCGCGGCTGCGAGCGCCCGTGGCGACAATGATGTGCTTGCCCTCGACCACCTGTTTTTTGCCATCGGCGCCGGTCACTTCGATCTTCCTGCCGGGCTGCAGCATGCCGGTGCCCATGATCACGTCGATCTTGTTCTTCTTCATCAGGAACTGCACACCGTTGCTCATCCCCTTGGCCACGTCGCGGCTGCGCGCCACGATCGCTTGCATGTCCGGCTTGCCTTCCGCCACGGTGATACCATAATCCTTGGCGTGCTGGATGTACTCGAACACCTGCGCGCTCTTCAACAGCGCCTTGGTGGGGATGCAGCCCCAGTTGAGGCAAATGCCGCCAAGCGCCTCGCGTTCCACGATGGCGGTCTTCAGACCGAGTTGGCTGGCACGGATGGCGGCCACGTACCCGCCGGGGCCGCTGCCGAGAACGATGACGTCGTAGCTCATGGGGTGTGGAAGCGCTTGGAAAAAGTGGCGACGAAGGTAACGATCATGGAAAGCCTGTGGGAAAGTCGTTCGCCCCCCTGCCTGCACCATCCTTTCACCGGTCTATCTTGCCACCAAACCAAACCCTGTTCCATGAGCGACATGAACACATCCACCGGCGCACCGAAGCGCCCAACGTTCCTTACAGTGCTTTGCATCCTCAGTTTCATCGGTGGTGCCTGGGGTATCATCGGAGGGATCATGACCATGACCGCCGGTGCCGGCACGGAGGCGCTCTCGCAAATGGCCAACGAAATGGACCAAGCCAAGGCTGAATTGGGCGATGATGCTGCTTCCGGCATGGCCGGTGACATGATGGATGCGACGGCAGAGTTCGCCATCAACGCTGCTGCCTCGGCGAAGAGCATGGGCATAGCGAACATCGTTCTCTGCATTGTCAGCCTCCTTGGCGTTTGGATGATGTGGAATCTCAAGAAGACCGGTTTCTACATCTACACGGTGGCCACCATCGGTGCTTTGGCCGTGCCCTTGATCTTTCTCGGTGTCAACTTGCTCTCCATCCTATCGGTCGGCCTCGGCGGACTGATAGGTGTGGTCTTCATCATTCTCTACGGCTTGAACCTGAAGCACATGAGCTAAGGCTCGGTCAACGACCTTTCTCTTGCGAAAGCCCCGGTAACGGGGCTTTCGTTCGTTAGGCCCGCCGCTACCTTCGTGCCCCTTCCATGGAGAGCGAGCAGCCCAACAACAGCACGACATCGGACAAGTCCGTGCTGCGCGCCTTGTGCATCATCAGCGGGGTCAATACATCGGTATGCCTGTTGGCCTACGGTATCGGGCTGTTGTCCATGTTCATGGTGGCACGAATGCCCTACGCCGACTACGAGGCGTTGTTCCAACAACAGGCCGCCGGGCTGTTCGATGCGGAAGTGCTGGCCCGTTCGGGGGATCTGCTCCACATCATCCACGAGCACGGCGTTGCGCTCCTGGCCATTCTACTTGCGCGTACCGTGGTACGGATGATCGGTGTGGTGTTGATGTGGCGTGGTCGGATGTTGGGTTTCCACGTCTACGCCGTCGCACAACTCGTGGGTATCTTCCTTCCGCACCTGGTGCTGCCTTGGGCCTTCCTTGGCTTCTTCGGTCCGCTATTGGCTGTGGCGATGACGGCGCTTTATGGGGCGCAGCGGCGGTTGTTGGAATGATGCGCGCCTCGAAGGGCGCCTAGCGGCAGGCGATCCCGCTGATCTCCACATTCACGTTGCGTGGAAGGCCTTTCACAGCGACCGCCTCGCGTGCAGGCGGGTCTGACGGGAAATAACTTCCGTACACCTCGTTCACCGCTGCATAGTGGGCCATGTCGCTCAGGAAGATCGTCACCTTCAGCAGGTGTGTATAGTCCAGACCTGCTGCACGCAGCAGGATCCCGATGTTCTCCATCACCTGCCTCGTCTCCTCGGCTATGTTCGAGTTGCGCAACTCACCGGTGTCGCCCACCAGCGCGATCTGCCCGCTTAGGAAGAGCATGCCATTGGACTCGATGGCGGGCGTGTAGGGTGCAAGTGGCTTCGCTGCGTTGGGAGGGAAGATGGGTTTCTTCATGGGCTCATGTGTCCATGTGCGCATGTGCACGTGGTGGGTGCGAAGTTCCGTCATCAAGCGCGGAAGGCGTTCCATGGGCACATGATGCGTTGGCAGGCGCGTGCGCGAGAATGATCACATGAGCACATGTCCGATAGCTTTGCGGCCCATGTCCGACGCCCGTCCCCTGATCCTTGTCACCAATGATGATGGCCTGTTCGCACCGGGTATCCGGGCGCTTGTGGAGGAGATGAAGGCGTTCGGTCGTGTGCTGGTAGTGGCGCCGGACAAGCCGCAGAGCGCCATGGGGCATGCGATCACCATCCACAGTTTCCTGCGCCTGAACAAGGTGGAATACATGCCTGGTGTGGAAGCGTGGAGTTGCAGCGGAACACCGGTGGATTGTGTGAAGCTGGCGATCTACAAGTTGCTGAAAGGAGCGCGGCCGGATCTGCTGGTGAGCGGCATCAACCACGGCGCGAACATCAGCATCAACGTGTTGTACAGCGGCACCATGAGCGCTGCGGTGGAAGGCGCGATGGAAGGCATCCCCAGCATCGGCTTCAGTTTGATGGACCACGGCATCGAGGCTGACTTCGGGCCAGCGCTTCCAGTGGTGCGCAGCGTTACCGCCAACACCATCAAGCATGGAATGGCAGCAGGCACCTGCCTGAACGTGAACGTACCCAAGCTGCCCGCGCTCAAAGGCATGCGTGTGTGCCGCCAGGCGAAGGCCAATTGGGAGGATGAGTTCGAGACACGCATCGATCCCGGCCACCGGGAATATTACTGGCTGCGCGGGGAGTTCAAGAGCGAGGACCGTGGCGAGGACACCGACGTGTGGGCGGTCGAGAACGGCTACGCGAGCATCGTACCCGTGCAGTTCGACATGACCGCGCACCATGCCATCGCCGCGCTCAATACATGGGACCATGCCATCGGATAGCGTAAGGCTGGGCATCCTCTGCGGACTGCTCTTCCCCGTGCTCGGTTTCCTGGGCTATGCGGGGCTCTATGTCACCGGTATCCGTCCACACCTGGAGTTCTCCTATTTCGTCCATGATCTTTTTCTCGGTACGCGTGAGTACCAGGCGCCCATCCTGTCGCTCTCGCTCATCGCCAACCTCGCACCGTTCTTCTGGTTCGACCGCAAGGAGATGCACCAGGCGATGCGCGGTGTGATCATGGCGAGCTTCATTTACGGCATCGCCATCGTCGTGCTCTGGTTCTGATGGCCAAGCGCATTTACATCATCGCAGGGGAGGCCAGTGGCGACCTGCATGGTGGCAACCTCATTCGGGAGTTGTTCAGTGTCGCTCAACGGAGCGGCAAGTCGGCGGTTGGGGAGCGGCCAGTGAATTCGGAACTCGCCGGCGGGCCGACTTCAGACTCGCCGCTTCAGATCAGGGCGTGGGGCGGGGATCGGATGCAGGCGGCCGGTGCTGACGTCGTGAAGCACTACCGTGACCTGGCGTTCATGGGTTTCACCCAGGTCATCATGAACCTGCGCACCATCCTGCGGAACATCGAACTATGCAAGAAGGACATCGCGGAGTTCAAGCCCGATGCGGTGATCCTCATCGACTACCCGGGGTTCAACCTGCGCATCGCGGAATGGGCGCATGAGCAGGGCATCGCGGTGCACTACTACATCAGCCCACAGGTTTGGGCGTGGAAGAAAGGAAGGGTGCACACGATCAAGAAGGTGGTGAAGCACATGTACGTGATCCTTCCGTTCGAACGGGAGTGGTACGCGCAATACGGCATGGATGTGGATTTCGTGGGCCATCCGCTTCTTGACGCGATCGAGCAGGAGGGGCGTAACCCGATGTCCCCGCTCCCGGGCGATGACGGTCGTCCGGTCATCGCGCTGCTGCCGGGTAGTCGGCGACAGGAGATCGCCCGCATGCTGCCGCTCATGGTGCGCGTGGTGCCGCATTTCCCGGCGTATCGTTTCGTGGTGGCCGCGGCGCCTTCGGTGCCCGACGAGGTGTACGCAGAGGCGTTGGGCGACAAGGGCATCACGCTCGCCAAGGATCGCACCTACGATGTGCTTCGCAGTGCCCACGCCGCATTGGTGACGAGTGGCACCGCCACCTTGGAGACAGCGCTCTTCGGCGTGCCCGAGGCGGTGTGCTACAGCGGTGGTGCTGTGAACGTATGGCTCGCGAAGCGCTTGGTGAACGTGAAGTTCATCAGCCTGGTGAACCTGATCATGGGTCGTGAAGTGGTGCGCGAACTGATCCAGGGCGACCTGAACGAAGCGAACCTGCGGAAGGAAATCGCGCGCTTGGTGGTTGAGGGTCCCTACCGTTCTGGAATGATCGCCGACCTGACCAGCTTGCGCACCCTGCTCGGTGGGCCGGGAGCTTCGGAAAAGGTCGCCACCGCAGTGTGGAAAAGTCTGAACGGGGCCGCCTGAACGCCGTGGGCCACGCCGGTACTTTTGGGCGCTCATGAACCTCCGCGCGCTTCTCGTCCTGTTGCTTTTCCCTCATTTCCTGCACGCCCAGGAGCGCACCATGCGCATCGGCTTGTTGCGCGAGTTGACCGTGAAACATGCGCTCGTGATGAGCTCCAAGGGCACGTGCACCATTTACGCTGATGGCGAAGCTCGGGGCGATGTGCAGGCCAACGACGGGTTGCGGATCGAGGTGGTGCCCGGTGGCCTGTCGGCGAAGTCGCTCAGCCTCACCATCAACGCCAGGCAACGCATTGAGGTCGTTCCGCGCAGCAACAGCAGCGGCTTCCGCTTGCGCTCGCTGGACCACAAGCTCGCCGAGCGGAGCTACGTGGGAGGCTTGGAGGTGTCCCTCGTCGATGGCGCGTTGTTGCTGGTGAACAACGTGCCCATCGAAGCCTATACCGCTGGTGTCGTGCTCGCCGAAGCGGGAAAAGCGGAGTACATCGAGTACTACAAATTGCAAAGCGTGAGCTGCCGCACCTACGCGCTCACGAACCAGCGCAAGCACCTGCCCGAGGGCTATGAATTGTGCGATGGTGTCCACTGCCAGGTATACCAGGGCAGGAATACGAACGACAGCATCAGGCAGGCGGTGGAGGCCACGTACGGGCTGGTGATGGTGGACGCGAACATCCGGTTGATCCATGCCACGTTCCATAGCAATTGTGGTGGTGAGACGATGAACGCCGAGGATCTCTGGAGCAAGAGCGAGCCCTACCTGCGCGCCACGCTGGACACGTTCTGCCTCAACTCGCCGCACGCCACCTGGGAGAAGACCCTCAGCCGCTCCGAATGGCTGGGCTATCTGCAACGGCGCTTCAGCTTTCCCGCCACTGCAAGTCCCCAGCAGGCCGCAGTGCTCAACTACGAACCGCATTGCCGTGATCTGTACCTGGGCAACACATGGCCCTTGGTACCACTGAAGCAAGTGCGGGAGGACCTCGATCTGCGATCCACCTACTTCAGCGTGCATAGCGCCGGTGACCTTGTCGTGCTGAAGGGCCGCGGCTTCGGGCATGGAGTGGGCCTTTGCCAGGAAGGCAGCATGCACATGGCGCAGCGAGGCTACACCTATGCCGACATCCTGCATCACTATTACGCCGACGTTCATCTGGTGGACATCGGCACCCTCGATTTCTTCCGCGAGGAAGCGCCAGTGCCCACGTTGGGGATCGCCGGGCCCGCTCCGAGATAGTTGGGGCCGCTGGCCCGGGAAGCGTTGTACGCCCGCGCTATTCCTTCCCGAACTAACTTTCCCTCCTGTTCGCCGCCGCGCTGGCAGCGTTCCCCTGCACACCGCATTCGTTACGCTCATGGAGATCGGCATCGTCCTCGGACTGCTCGCGCTGGCGATCGTGCTGTTCAGCACGGAGAAGATCGGCGTGGATGCGGTGACCATGGGCTTGTTGATCATCCTTGTTCTTACACACATCCTCACCGCCCAGGAAGCCTTCACCGCGTTCGGTAGTGAGTTCCTCGTGATCCTGGCGTCCATATTCGTGATCAACTCGGCGATCGAGAGCTCGGGTGTGCTCGATGCGCTCGCCGAACGGATCAGCCGCACCAAAGCGGCGAAGGTCACAGGGCTGTTGCTGTGGGTGTTCCCGTTCACGGCATTGCTCAGCGCCTTCATGAACAACACCACGGTGACCGCCCTGATGATCGCGCCGGTGCTCGCGTTGGCGAAACGGTCCGCGATAACACCAAGTCGCATCCTCATGGCGGTGGCTTTCGCCGGCATCGTCGGCGGCACCTGCACGTTGATCGGCACGAGCACGAACGTTGCGGTGAACGCGTACCTCGTGGACCATGGCATCGCCTCCCTGGGCATGTTCGATTTCCTCTATATCGGTGCCACCCTCGTTGGTGTCACCTTCGTGTACATGCTCACCATCGGTCGTTGGTTGTTGCCAGAACGGGAGGACAAGAGCGCCGGCACGACCCCTCCTGAGCGCACATACACCAGCGAGATCCGCGTGAAACAGGGTTCCAGTTTGATCGGTACCAGGGTTGGGGCGAGCGAATTGGTACGGCAGGGTTTCGCGGTGGTCGCGTTGGTGCGCGATGGTCGCCAGCGCTTCCAATGGAAGGAGCTGAACTACCAGGCCGATGATGTGGTGCTGGTGCGCGGCCAGCTCGAAACCCTCATGGCGGTGAAGGATCGAACGGGCATCGACATCATGGCGGACGAATTGATGGGCCACGCCGCGGCGCAGGGACCGCTGAAGCTGATGGAGGTGCTGATCCCCGCGAACAGCGGGCTCGCCGGGCGCACGGTGAAGGAGGCGCGGTTGATGCAGAACTACGGCATGGCCGTGGTGGCGGTCCATCGTGCGGAGCAGGAGTTCACCGAGATGATCGGACGGATCACATTGGAAGTGGGTGATGTGTTGCTGGTCGAGGGGTCACCCGATGACCTGCGCGATTTCCACGATCAACACAACCTGGTGTTGTTGGGGGAGTTCACCCCGGTGCCGCGTCGCGTGCGCAATGGTTTCATCACACTTTCCATTTTCATTTTTGCCGTGGTGCTGGGCAGCCTGGAGTGGGTGCCCCTCTCCATCGCCTTTGCGGGTGCGGCGTTGGCCACGGTGCTGTTCCGCATCACGAGCGCCGAGAAGGCCTATGCCAGCATCGATTGGCGCCTGCTGGTGCTCATCGGGGGTATGAGCGCTTTCGGTACGGCGATGGCGAACAGTGGCACGGATGTGTTCCTCAGCGATGCCATCATCTCCTGGTTCGGCCCGCTTGGAGCGGAAGGGGTGCTGGCCGGGTTCATGGTCCTCACCGTGCTGCTCACCCAACCGATGAGCAATGCGGCCGCTGCACTGGTGGTCCTTCCGGTCGCCTTGAGGGCCGCCTCATCGCTGCACGTTGATCCGGTGACCTTCGCAGTGGCCGTCATGCTCAGCGCCTCCATGTCGCTGCTGACCCCGTTCGAGCCATCGTGCATCCTCGTGTATGGCCCGGGCCGCTATCGCTTCTTCGACTTCGTGCGCGTGGGTGGTTTGATCACCGTGCCGTTGCTCGCGATCATCTTCTTCATGGTGCAGTGGCGGTGGCCGCTGTAATGGGGTGGGCACCATCGCGGTGGTACTTTCGCCGCCATGCCACAGGCCCGCCTCTATGTGAACGATGCGCATGACCGGATCCACAATGGGCATCCGTGGGTGTTCGACAACCAGATCGTGAAGGAGGAGGGCGCGTATGTGCCCGGTGATGTAGTGCAGGTGTTCGATGCGAAGCGACGTCCGCTGGGGCAGGGCTACATCAATCCAGCATCGCTGATCCGTGTGCGCCTGCTCACCCCGCATGTCGAGGAGCGGATCAGCAAGGCGTTCATGCGAGCGCGCATCGAGCGCGCCTGGCGCTACCGCCAGCGGATGGGCTACACGGCCAGTTGCCGCGTGGTGTTCGGCGAGGCCGATGGCTTGCCGGGTCTGGTGGTCGACAAGTTCAATACGGTGCTCGTGCTGCAGTTCCTCACACTGGGCATGGAGCGCTGGAGCGAAGTGGTGATCGACGCGTTGCAGGAGTTCATCAAGTCGGATGGCATCTACCTGCGCAACGATGTGCCGATCCGGGAGAAGGAAGGATTGCCGCTCGGCAAGGGTTTCCACGGGAAGCCGTTCAAGACGGACCTCGTGATCGAAGAGAATGGCGGAACGGGTGGGGGTGTGCGGATGCATGTGGATGTGGCGGGTGGCCAGAAGACCGGGCACTTCCTGGATCAGGTGATGAACCACGCGGCGATGCGCCGTATCAGTGAGGGTATGCGCGTGTTGGATTGTTTTACGCACACCGGGGGGTTCGCTTTGCACGCTGCGGCTTATGGTGCAGTGGATGTGGAAGGATTGGACATCAGTGAGGAGGCGGTGAACCTCGCCACGCGCAATGCTGCGTTCAATGGCCTTTCGAACTGCCGCTTCACCCCGGCCAACGTGTTCGACTTCCTCACCGAAGCGAGCCGTACCGGGAAACAGTGGGACGTGATCGTGCTGGATCCACCGGCGTTCGCCAAGAGCCGCGGTGCGATCGAGAATGCCTACAGGGGCTATAAAGAGATCAACTTGCGCGCACTGAAGTGCATCCCGAACGGTGGTTTTCTGGTGACATGTTCCTGTTCACAGCACATGTCGCCCGAACTGTTCAGGAAAATGGTCGCAGAGGCGGCACAGGATGCGGGCCGTCGGTTGCGTGAGGTGTACTACGGCACACAGCCACCCGACCATCCCATCCTATGGGGTGTGCCTGAGACGCACTACCTCAAGTGCCTGATGCTCGAAGTGTGGTGACTTCCTTAATGGTCGTCGTGGCCGAACAAGGCGTCCGGTTCGTGGCTGCGCCGGGGTAACAGGCCGGCGAGCAGACCGAACGGGCCGGCGAACAACCCGACCATGTACCAACTCATGATGGCGTAACCACGTTGTCCTGCAAGGAAGGCGCAAAGGGGGGCAAAGAGTAGCACGCCAACTAGGATCAGCACAGCCATGTGGGTCGTTGTATGCAATGAAACTAGAACCGTTGTCAAGGTTTTTTTCTCGAAATTGGACGGAGAGATGGTTCGTCCCGACGGGCTGCCTCCTCATATCGACCAATGAAGCCCCCTGGGCAGCTCTACGGACTGAAAAGCGCGATCGTCCGCGCCCCGATGGTGCGTGCGGCAGTGCCGTTCATGCTCGGGATCGCCTCGGGGATGCTCAGAACACCATCGCTTGTTGCCGCTGGAACGGCGCTGACGCTGATGTCCCTCACGATCGCTGTCGTCCTGCTCCTCCCGGTGTTCCGCGATTCGCGATGGGAGCGCGGCGTTTCCATCGCGTTGTGGTGCTTCGTTTTCGGCTTGTTCTGGGGAAGGTTGCGGGATCCGGCCAACGACCTGCGGCATGTGACGAACGATGCGACGATGGAAGGGCCATGGGCATTGCGCGTCGAGGTGCTCAATGGCATCACCGAGAAACTCGTTCGTGCGGATGCGGCGGTTCTGGGCCGGTCGCTCGATGGGGTTTGGCGACCGCGTTCCGGCAAGGTGATGCTCACCCTCATGCGTCGATCCGGCGAGCGTGATCCGCGGGTCGGGGATGAGGTCCTTGTGGACGCACCGCTTGAACCGATCGATCGCGTGGCTGATCCGGGGGGCTTCGATCGTCGCGCGTGGGCAGCCTCTCGCGGCATGGAGATGGAACTTTTCGCCCCGCCCGAGGATTGGGCGCCCGCAGGTCATGCGGTCCGATGGACGGATGTGTTCGCCTCCACGCGTGATCGGATCTCCGGTTGGATGGAGCAGACCGGATTGCCCCTGCGTGAGCGTGCGCTGGTAAAAGCGCTCGTATTGGGTTTGCGGGATGACCTGGACGGGGAACAGAAGAACGCTTTCGTGCGCAGCGGCACCGTGCACGTGCTGGCTGTATCGGGAACGCATGTCGGTTTCATTTATGTCATGCTCTCCTTCCTCCTGGGTTGGTGGGGTGGTGGCCGCAAAGCGCGTTTGTTCAGGGGCGTGCTGGTGCTGTTGGCGTTGTGGGGGTATGCTGGGCTTACAGGTGCCTGCCCCAGTGTGTTGCGCGCCACGTTCATGTTCAGCTTGTTCACGTTGGCGGGGATGTTGTCCCAGCGTGTCGATACGCTCAACAGCCTTTTCGCGGCTGCGCTCGTGTTGTTGCTATGGGATCCACATATGCTCGTTGAGGTAAGTTTCCAGCTTTCGTTCCTGGCAGTTCTGGGGATTGTCCTTTTCTATGGACCCTTGCAGCGGCTTTGGTCACCGGACAACTGGTTGTTGCGCAATGTGTGGGCGCTCACGGTGATGTCGCTGTCCGCCCAACTCTTCACCACCCCGCTTTCGCTTTACCTCTTTAAAGCCTTTCCGGTATGGTTCCTTCCGGCGAACCTGGTCGTGGTCACTGCGGCGGGCTTCGCCGTGTACGGGGCGGTTGCCCTCCTGGTGCTCTTTAAAGTCCCGTTCCTAGGCGCGGCGCTCACATGGGCGATGACATTGCTGCTCGCTGTGGTGGATCGTGTCACCCTCTTTTTCGCGGAGTTGCCGGGTTCCTATCCAGCAGTGCGGATCGGGCTGCCTGAGATGCTACTGCTTTACCTGCTGGTTTCCGCCTTTGCGGCGCACTGGTTGTGGCGATGGAGAGGAGGGCGATGGCTGATCGCAGGGACGGTGGCCGCATTGCTGGTCGGGTGGGGGCTCCGTGCGATGAACCTCCACGAGCGGACCACCTTCACGATCTATGACGATCGGCGCGCGTTGCAGGCAAGCCTTACTGTTGGGCGTACGCTGGTGGTGCTATGCGATGCGGACTCCTTCGCGACTGATACCTGGTTGCAACAGAAGGTGGAACGACATGAGCGCGCAGTTGGGCTTAATGCCCCACTTTTCCTCTCACCGACGACACTGGCGGCGGACACGGTCACTTTGGTCGGGCCATCCATTGCGGCCGCTCATCGATGGAGCGGTCCTGGAGTTCGGGTGGCTTTTTTCGATCACGACTACGCCTGGCCTGCGGTTCCAGCAGGAACGCGGCTGGACGCGGTGGTACTTCATGATCTTCAATTCGTGGAAGCGTCCACGTTGGAGCCGATCGCGGCATCGACCGATCACATCGTTCTTGCGGGCGCGATGAGCTGGCGTGCCCGCAATTTCGCGCGGCAGTGGTGTGCGGACCATGATATAGCTTGCCACGATGTACGCGATCAGGGCGCGTTCATCCTCGAACGATGATGGTGGAACGGTTCCGGTGGGAGCGGGTCGATGACGATCGGTTGCCCGCACTTGGTGAGGGCAGTATCGTGCGGATCATGGTGCGGAAAAGGCCGGTCGCGTTCGTGCGTATCGGTGGCGCTCTCCGTGCGATGGTCGATCGATGCCCGCACCAAGGCTCTTCCTTGAGCGGTGGTTGGGTCGACGATGGCCATGTGGTGTGTCCGTTCCATCGGTTCCACTACGACCCGGCGACAGGGCGCTGCCGTCATGGACTTACAACGAACGTGGAGATCTTCCCGGTGCAGGAGGATGCCGAAGGCGTGCGGCTTGGTTTCGCCTACACCACGATCCGCATCTTCGGGATCGACCTCTGGTGATCAGCCGAGGGCGCTGAGCGGGAAGGCTTCCTTCAGCCTGACACCTTTCTCGGTGCGTTCCACCGTGGCACATTCCGAATGTGCGTCATGCTCGAAGAAAAGAACGAACTGTTCATCCGCCGCGCGCTCGAGGAACGCGCGCTTCTCGTCCATCGTGAGCAGCGGCCGCGTGTCGTAGCCCATCACCCACGGCAACGGGATGTGGTGCTTGCTCGGCAGGAGGTCCGCCATGTACACCAACGTGCGGCCTTTGTAACTGATGTGCGGGATCATCATCGCGTCGGTATGACCATGCACTGAGAGAATGTCGAAACCGGTGGGGATAGCGGGAATGAATTCGCCACTGCCGCTCGCACCGAGATCGTTCGCCGGAACCTCGATGAACTTCAGTTGCCCGCTCTCCTGGATCGGGAGAATGTTCTCCTTCAGGAAGGAGGCCTTTTCGCGGGCGTTGGGCTTCATGGCCCATTCCCAATGCGCGCTGTTGCTCCAGTACGTCGCGTTGCGGAAAGCAGGCTCGAAGCCCTCCCCCTTGCGAACGATGCTACCGCCGCAATGATCGAAGTGCAGGTGCGTGAGGAACATGTCGGTGATATCGTCCGGTGTGAAGCCATGCTGCTTCAACGAACCGACCAACGTGGCATCGCCATGCAATTCGTAGTGCCCCATGAACTTGGCGTCCTGCTTGTCACCGATGCCGTTATCGATCAGGATCAGGCGGTCGCCGTCCTCAATGAGCAAACAGCGCATGGCCCATGTGCACAGGTTGTTCGCGTCTGGTGCGTGTTGTTTCGCCCACAGCGTTTTCGGCACCACGCCGAACATGGCGCCGCCGTCGAGCTTGAAGAAACCGGTGTCGATGGGGTAGAGATTCATAGTGCGAAGATCGGAGTTGACAGATCGTCGTTGGCAGTTCGCAGCAAGTAGCCCTGGGGGTACTTGTGCTCATGAGCACATTTGCACCTCCATGAACCGTGTCCACTTCATCGCCATCGGCGGCAGTGCCATGCACAACCTGGCTATCGCGTTGCACCAGCAGGGCTTCGAGGTGACGGGCAGCGACGATGAGATATTCGAACCCAGCCGCAACCGCCTTGACCGCCTGGGCCTGATGCCCGACAAGCTTGGTTGGGACCTGTATCGTATCACCAGCGACATCGATGCGGTGATCCTTGGTATGCACGCACGCATCGATAATCCGGAGCTCGTGCGAGCGCAGGAGTTGGGGATCCCGGTGTTCAGCTACCCCTCATACTTCCACGAACGTACCAAGGACAAGACGCGCGTTGTGATCGGCGGGAGCCATGGCAAGACGACCATCACAAGCATGATCGTGCATGTGCTCCGGCATGCGGGCGTGGAGTTCGACTATTTGGTCGGCGCGCAGCTTGAAGGCTTCGACTGCATGGTGAAGGTGAGCGACAAGAGCCGCGTCGCGATCATCGAAGGCGACGAGTACCTCGCGTCAGCCTTGGAGCCTGTGCCCAAGTTCCACCTCTACAAGCCGGACATTGCGCTGATCAGCGGTATCGCGTGGGATCACGTGAACGTGTTCAAGACCTTCGAGAGCTACGTGGACCAATTCCGCATCTTCATCGACAAGATCGAACCCGGTGGCAAACTGGTGTACTGCAAAGAGGATCCCGAAGTGATGGGCGTTGCGGTCGCCGCGGCCGATGCCAGCGCCGCGAAGGGTGTGAAGCATGTGCCTTACGGTGTGCCTCCGCATCGCATCGAGGACGGCACGACGATCCTCACCACCGCACACGGCGATGTACCCTTGCGGGTGTTCGGCCAGCACAACCTGCAGAACATGGAAGGTGCGCGCCACGTGTGCCATTTGCTCGGCATCGGCGACAAGGAGTTCTACGCGGCGATCGTTTCGTTCCATGGTGCGGCCAAGCGGTTGGAGAAGCTGGCCGAGGTGCCGGGGCGCGTGGTGTTCAAGGACTTCGCGCACTCACCGAGTAAGTTGAACGCCACCCTGCAGGCCGTGCGCGAACAGTTCCCGACCCGGCGCTTGGTGGCGTGTATGGAGCTGCATACCTACAGCAGCCTCAGCGAAGGATTCCTCGATCAGTACGCAGGGACGATGGATCAGGCCGATGCGGCGATCGTGTTCTACGATCCGCATGCGGTGCAGCTGAAGCGCTTGCCTCCGATCCCTTTGGAGCGGATCC
Source organism: Flavobacteriales bacterium (assembly GCA_039933875.1). Classification (GTDB taxonomy): domain Bacteria; phylum Bacteroidota; class Bacteroidia; order Flavobacteriales_F; family PHOS-HE28; genus PHOS-HE28. Next base: position 20,894 of record JBDTNF010000039.1, read on the forward strand.
AGCGGGCTTTCGGCCGGAAGGACCTCATCGTGCTCACCGATCCGATCGCACTGATGGGCGCTGTGCGCGAACACCAGCGCGGCGATGGCGTGCTCTTGATGATGAGCAGCGGCAACTTCGGTGGGCTCGATCTCCAGGCATTGAGCGAGGCGTTCATCGCCTGAGCCCGCCCTCACACGCGCAAACGGAACTGCCGCAACACCTTGTGGTGCAACAGCCCGACCAGCAGTGCATCGAACGCGCCGACCAGCAGGAGCGTGAAGAAGGTGATCGATGCGTAGTTGAACGGCGTGAAGAACTTCGTCAGTCGCGGACGGATGACGTTCTCCGGTTGGCCTTCGGCGAGCCCGCTCTGAACCATGGCCTCAACGCGTTGAGCGAAGTAGGCGTCCTGCACGAAGGCATAATACACCCAGATGAACACACCGTAGAGCAGCGCATAGAGCGCAGCGCTCTTGAAGCCCTCACGCATCAGGTCTGGGAACGGCGTGCGCAGGTCCGGGGTGAGCAGCCGATGGTCGGTGAAGAAGACCACCGTGACCATCGCGAGGAAATGGACCAGCATGAAATCCGTTCCCTCCGGCGGATGCCCCGCGTAGAACAGGATCAACCGGAAGGCCATTACGGCCAGAGCGGTGAGTGCTGCGAACATCATGGAAGGGGCAGGAGCAGGAGCATGTACCTCACATCTTCTTACGATCGATGGCACCGTACTTGGATGGATTTTCGATCATGTCACCAAGCATACGTCCCACCTCTTCAGATAACTCCAGAACAGGTTGGATATCGGACCGCTTGACATACTCACAGGCGACCGCATGGTCCAACCAAACCTGCGTTTCGGCATTCTCGCCGTCTGCATCTGTTATTTTCGACACGAAATGCAACGGGTAGCGCTTCTTCCGGTAGCCTTCGGCGAATTGAGCACTGACGGATCGGGATGAGCGACAGACCTGATCCGTCAGTGAGAATTTCTCCTCGGAAGGGAAGCGGTTGGAGAGCCGGAAGATCAAGTTGGCCATCTCAAATGCCTTCTTGTAGACCATCATGTCCTTGAAGCCCTGCATTCGCAGTGAGTATTGGTGATCGAAAGATCGCGAATGTGATCGGACCGATCGCTTGCTCCTGCCCCTGCGCCTGCTCCTAACTGTTCATGGACACGAGGAACTCCTCGTTGCTCTTGGTGCCTTCCATATGTTTCTTCACGAATTCCATCGCCTCCACCGGGTTCATGTCCGCGAGGTGTTTGCGCAGGATCCAGGTGCGTTGCAGCACATCCTTGTGGTGCAACAGATCGTCGCGACGGGTGCCGCTGCTCATGATGTCGATGGCGGGGAAGATGCGGCGGTTGCTGATCTTGCGATCGAGCACCAGTTCCATGTTGCCGGTCCCCTTGAACTCCTCGAAGATCACCTCGTCCATCTTGCTGCCCGTATCAACGAGCGCAGTGGCGAGGATCGTGAGCGATCCACCGTTCTCGATCTTCCGTGCAGCACCGAAGAAGCGTTTGGGTTTCTGCAACGCATTGGCGTCGACACCACCGCTAAGGATCTTGCCGCTGGCCGGCTGCACCGTGTTGTAGGCACGCGCGAGGCGCGTGATCGAGTCCAGCAGGATCACCACATCATGGCCGCACTCCACCAGGGCCTTGGCTTTCTCCAACACGATACCGGCTACCTGCACGTGGCGTGAAGCTGGTTCATCGAAGGTGCTCGCGATCACTTCGGCGTTCACGCTACGGGCCATGTCGGTCACTTCCTCTGGGCGCTCGTCGATGAGCAGCACGATGAGGTAGGCTTCCGGATGGTTCGCCGCGATGGCGTTGGCCACGTCCTTCAGCAGTACCGTTTTACCGGTCTTGGGCTGGGCCACGATCAATCCGCGTTGACCCTTGCCGATGGGGGCGAAAAGGTCCAGCACGCGCATGCTCAGGTTGGGGTCCTTCCCGGCGAGGTTGAACTTCTCATCGGGGAACAACGGCGTGAGGAACTTGAAGGGCACACGGTCGCGCACCCATTCCGGGTCGCGGCCATTGATACGATCCACCTTCACCAGCGGGAAGAACTTGTCCCCTTCGCGTGGCGGGCGCACGTAGCCACTCACCGTATCGCCGAGCTTCAAGCCGCTCTGCTTGATCTGCTGCTGGCTCACGTACACATCGTCCGGTGAGGCCAGGTAGTTGTAGTCGCTGCTGCGCAGGAAGCCATAGCCATCAGGCATCATCTCCAGCACACCCTCGGTCTCTACGAACGCATCGAAGTTGATCTGCTCACGCTGCGGCTGCCGGTCTTGTTGCGGTCGTTGATCATTGCGCTGGTCGCGATCGCCGCGCTGTTGATCCCCACGTTGCTGATCACCGCGCTGCTGATCGCCACGCTGATCGCGCTGCTGGTCGCGGTCCTGGCGCTGCTCCTGCCGCTGACCGTCCCGATCGCCGCGCTGTTGCTCTCCGCGAGATTGGTCGCCACGCTGCTGGTCGCGCCCACCTTGGGCAGCGTCCGGCCGTTCGCGTTGTTGCTGGTCGCCGCGTGGTTGGTCGCGGTCACCCTGTCGTGGACGATCGCCCTCTGGAGCGCGGTGCGGACGCTCATGACGGAAGCGATCGGCGCGGGGTTCCTGTCCGGGGCTGGGCGTGCGCTCCGGTGTGGCTACTGGGGCGGCAGCGGGCGAGGTCCCATTGCCCTCTTCGGTCTCCTCGTCGTCGTCGCCGTCCTCCTCCTCGTCGTCGTCGTCATCCCCGTTCTCATCCTCAGCCCCATTGCCTTCGGCCACAACAGCCTCAGCGGGTTCGGGGTCCTCAGCTTCGGGTACCTCATCGGCCGTGGCCATCGCGGCGATGTCCTGGTCGTCACCAACGAACGATGGTCCAACGGCTTTGGCGCCGGGTCGCTGGGCCTGCGCCTCAAGGATCTTGGCGATGAGGTCGGGCTTGCGAAGGGCATCGGCCTTCTTCAGGTTGAGCGCCTTGGCGACCTCCTTCAATTCGGAGATCTTCATTGCGCTCAGGGCGTTCTGGTCAAACATGGGAAACGGTTCGGTGGAAGAGGACCGCTGTGCGGTCGTATGAAAAGCCGGTCGGCCTTCAGGATGTTTTCAGGACAGGAGAACTTGAATCAGCCGGCGGGTCGAATTGACGAGTGAGCCTCGTGGCGCACTTACCGGCCAATGGGAATGCGATGCAATGTTAAGCCGTTGGCTCGAACCCGCAACTTCCCCCGGTAGTTTTTTTCGACCGCCCACCCCGGTCGCTACAGGCGCTAATTTCGCCGCCCCATGTGGCAACGCAAGCAATCCTTCTTCCTGCTGCTGGCCGGCCTGGCCTGTCTTTCGACCTGGTTGTTCCCGGTGCGGACATTCGACTGGGGCGGCAAGGACAACGTCACCTTCATGACACGTGGGATCTTCGATGATGAGGGGGTTGAAGTGACGGATGCCTCCCTGTCCACCCCTTACCATATTCTCTTTTCGGTGCTTGGGGGTGTGTTCCTGGTCGCGATCGCCTTGTTCAAGAACCGCCCCCGACAGGTGCGGGTGGTGCGCAGTGCCTGGCTGGTGATGCTGGCCGTGGGTGTGCTGCAGTTCATCGCGGGCAACTCCCTGAAGGCATACCTTGAGCGGAGTGGTGAGGTCCACAGCATCTACGGTATCTCGTTCTTCCTGCCGCTGCTGATCATCGTCCTCGCGTTCCTTGCGGAGCGAGCCATCCGTGCGGATGAGGACCTGGTGAAGAGCATGGACCGCCTGCGCTGATCTCAGCGCTCGCCATTACCTCCAGCATCGGTCGCCATTGTCCGATCATGCGCAAGTTCATTCTGGGATGCTCGCTTCTCTTTGTTCCGGGTCCTTCGACCTTGGTCGCCCAATACCCGAAAGCCCCGACCCTTCTGGTGGGAATGGTCACCGACAAGGACACGGGTAAAGGCTTGCCATCGGTAGCTGTTGAGGTGATAACAGCCGATCGAACATGGAAGATCCTATCAGCTGATAGTGGAATGTTCCATGTAAGTATCGAAGGAAGGAGGGCCGTGCTCAAAGCCTATTTGGATGGATACCTGACGTACGTGTCAGAGGTGCAGCTCACCGATCGGTTCCCTACAGTGGTGTCCGTCAGGATGTCGCGAAAGCCAGGTTTGCCGGTCCCGAGCGGATCCAGTACTACCGTTTCGCCGCCTCGGCCTTGAACTTCGCGATCGCCTTTGTGGTGAATTCCGAGAGCACCAACTTTCCGCTCACTGCGGCACGTTCGGGGAGGAGTGTGTCCCAATCCTCGGTGCCGCGCCACATGACGCGTTTCAATTCCGCCATCGCTTCGGGGCTGTAGCCGGCGAGTTCCTTCGCGTGTCCATTGACACGTTCGTCCAACGCTTCGATCGTGGGCAGCACCTCGGCGTACAAGCCGCGCTGCGCGCACCAAGCCGCTGAACGTCGTGTGGCCGGTGAAGCGCTCAGCAGTCCGAAGGTCCCTGGTCCGACTTTCCGTTCCACCGCTGGGCCGACGACAAAAGGACCGATGCCGATGGCCAGTTCGCTCAGGCGCGCCGATGCGCTTTCGTGCGCATAGGCGATGTCCACCGCGCAGGCCAGGCCCACGCCGCCACCTACGGTATGGCTGTGGATGCGGCCCAGCACGAAGACCGGCGCCGTACGGATGGCATTGATCACCGCAGCGAATCCGCTGAAGAAGACCTGTCCCTTCGCCTCGCTGTCGATCGCCAATAATTCATCGAAGCTCGCGCCCGCACAGAACGCCTTGTCGCCATCGCTGCGCAGGATGATCACACGAACCTCCGGGTTCCGACCGGCGTCCGCGATCGCCTTCGCCATGGCGCGCAGCACATCACCGGGAAGGCTGTTGCTCTTGGGATGATGGAAGGTGACCGTGGCGATGCCCCCGTTCACTTCGCTCTTCACGTAGCCGTCTGTCATGGATCAAAGGTCGATCATCGGCAAAGGAAGCAAGGCCGTCACAAACTCAGCAACTCTTTGAAGCGCGCGGCCTGTCGGCGTGACACCTCCAGTTGCTCGCCTTCCTGGCCCGGCTTGCCGCTGTTCTTCAGGTGTACCATGAGGCCGCCGCTGAACCAGGGTTCAATGCGCTCCACCCAGCGCAGATTGATGATGTGTTTGCGGTTGGCACGGAAGAACACAAGCGGGTCGAGTTTTTCCTCCAACTTGTTCAGCGAGCGCAGCACCAGCGGTTTCTGGTCGCTGAAACGCACGCGCACGTAGTTGCCCTCGCTCTCGAAGTAACGCACGTCCTTCAGCGTCACGAACCAGCATTTCTCACCGTCCTTCAGGAAGATCTGGTCGTTCTCGCGGAGGATCTCGCGTTGTTGCACATCGGCGTTCGCCTGCTGCACCTTGTTGAGCGCGGAGGCGAGGCGCTCCGGATCGATGGGCTTGAGGAGATAATCGAGGGCGTTCACCTCGAAGGCCTTCAGCGCATGCTCATCGTAGGCGGTCACGAAGATCACCTGCGGTGCATGGTCCAATGTCTCAAGCAGTTCGAAACCCGTGCGCCCCGGCATGTTGATGTCCAGGAAGAGCAGGTCCGGTCGCTTCTCGGCGATCAGCGTTTCGGCCTCATCGGCGTTGGCCGCCTCGCCGACGATCTCGATGCCGTCGTGTTTCTCCAGCAGCGTGGCCAATTCCTTCCGCGCCAGGCGCTCGTCGTCGATGATCAGTGCTTTCATGATTGGTTGGGTTGGGGCGGGTGATCATCCGCCCGTACTTGGCTGGGTTTCGCGGGTGCTCCGCAGGGGGATCTCCACTTCGGTGATGACCATGCCGTCCTGGTTGGTGATGGCCAGCCGGGCGTTGGTCCCGTAAAGCATCTCCAGGCGTTTGCGTGTGTTGCGCAGGCCGATGCCCGTACCGCTGATATGGCCCGGTTCGTAATGCCCCGTGTTCTTCACGCTCACCACGAGGTGGTCCAGCCCGCGATGCGCGGCGATGTAGAGGTCGCCACCTTGCGGCAGCTTGGCGATGCCGTGGCGCACCGCGTTCTCCACCAGCGTTTGCACCAACATGGGCGGCACGGGTTCGCGCTCCAGGGATGCATCCACATCGAAGTGCACGCGGATGCGTTCCTCGAAGCGCATGGCCTCCAACGCGAGATAGGCTTTCACGATGTCCACCTCCTCGCCCAGGGGCACGGTCTTCCGTTTCACGGTGGCCATGGCGTTGCGCAGGATGGCGCTCAGCTGTGTGATCGCGCGCTTGGCCTGCTCCGGGTTCTCATCGATCAGCGCGCGGATGCCGTTGAGCGCGTTGAACATGAAGTGCGGGTTCATCTGCGCCCGCAGGGCGTTCAACTGGTTGTCGCGGTTGGCCGTCTCCAGGCGCAGGTTGCGGATCTCATCGCGGCGGTGCCGGATGAAGTAGATGTACGCGAAATAGGCGAAGCTCCAGATGAACAGAAGCAGTGTCCAGTTGATGACATTGCCCAGCAGGTCCAACGGAGCACCCGTGAAGTGCGAACCATCCGCAGGGAAGAGCAGGTCGTGCACGGCGCCTTCCACGATGAACGCCGATACACCGAGCAGCAGTGCCGACAGCATGAGGCGGGGCAGCGTGAAGCCCACGGAATGATCGAGCCACTGGTTGCGCACGATGACGGCGCGCATGGCGTGGCTGATGCCGACACCGATGGCGAAGACGAGCACCCAACCGCGCAGTTTGGTCGGCTCGTAGGAGCCGTCGAGGTAGGAGAGCAGGAGGAAGAAGCCGATGTAGAGCCCCCAGCCGGCCAGCTGCGTGGCCCAGTAAATGGGACGCAGGGAGCGTCGCATGATCCCGATCGGCGTGGAGGTGGTCATCCGGAGGTGCGACGAATTTACCCGAAGCGCTCCCGGTGGTCCGCGCGATCACATGAGCGGCACCACATCCCGGTCGGACGGAGGGCACCGGGCTAACTTGCGCCAGCGCGATGAATTTCCTCGGTCATCTTTTTCTTTCGGGCGATGAACCGCTGGTGATCACCGGCAATTTCATGGCCGATGCGGTGAAAGGGCGCGACCTGTCGCGGTTCCACCCCGACCTGCAACGGGGCATCCGCCTGCACCGGGCCATCGATTCGTTCACCGACCAGCACCCGGCGAACCGAACCGGGCGCGAGCGCGTGCGTACACATGCCGGACGCTACTCCGGCGTGGTGATGGACTTGTTCTACGACCACCTCCTGGCTTCGCGATGGAGTGACAGGAGCAAGGAGCCGCTTCCGGAATTCGCACAACGCATGTACACCCTCCTGCTCGACCATGGTGAACACCTGCCTGAGCGCACCGCGCACATGCTGCCGTTCATGGTGAAGCATGACTGGCTCACCTCGTACGCCACGCTCCAGGGCATCGGTCGTGCGCTTGCCGGGCTCGCGCAACGCGTGCCGATGGGATCGCCGATGGTGGGGGCGGAGCGCGTGCTCGCCGGACACATCGATGTGTATCGCTCGGAGTTCGACGTGTTCCTGCCCGACATCCAACAACACCTCGCCGCGCTGTGATCCTGCGTGCGCCGAAACGGATCTGGATGTGGGCCGGTGTCGGTACCGCGCTCATCGTTGCCGTGGTCATCTGGCGCGAGAGCCGTTCGTTGGGTGGGGAACCACCACCGTGGGCGGAGCCTCTGGTCGAACGCGACCTTGACGCGATCATGCCGGACACCCTGCGTGTGCTGGTGCTTCGCGATCCATTGAGTTGGGAGGAACGCCCGCAGGCGATCACCGGGCTGGAGTTCGAACTGCTGGAGCGTTTCGCGCGCGTGGTGAAGGTGCCGTTGCTGGCCATCCCGGTGGAGCATCCGGATTCGATGCTGATGGAGCTGCAACGGGGCAGGGGCGATGTGATCGCCGCGCAGTGCACCGACCGTAAGGACCAACGCGAATGGTTCGCGTTCACATCGGGTTATACCGAGGTGCGTCCGGTGCTCGCACGCCTGCGCATGGAACTGCCTGCGACGAAACAAGCATCGGTGAAAGCGGAGGACCGGCCGGATGCCGTCGCGACCAGCTTGTGGTCCCCGTTCATCGGTGCGGACTACCACCTGAACGGACCACCGCACATCGCGCCCGCGGCATCGAACGCGACGCCGGACGACATGCTCATGGGCATCGTGCTCGGGACGCTGTCGGCCACGGTGCTCACCGATGCGGGTGCGGCGCATGAGGCCGAGTGTTTCCCGATCGTGGAGTTCGTTCCGCTGAAGGGCAACGAACGCGAACTGAGTTTCATGCTGCGCCGCAATGCGCCACAGTTGCTGCAACGCTTCAACACCTGGCTGGCCGATGAGCACGAAAAGGAAGCGCGCGCGAAGCTGATCGATTCCTACACGGGCAGGGTCGTGCAGCCGGGTCCGCTGAAAGCGCGACGAGGAATACCCGTATACGGCGACAGCATCTCGCCCTACGACGCTTTTTTCCGCCAGCATGCGAAGGGGCTTGGCTGGGACTGGGAACTGCTTTGCGTGATGGCCTGGAAGGAATCGCGCTTCGACAGTACGGTCACCTCGCACAGCGGGGCCGAAGGCATCATGCAACTTATGCCGCGCACGTCGGCGAAGCTGGGGTTGGACAGTTCCATGGCCATGGACGATAACATCCGTGTGGCGGCGCGCTACCTCAGCCGCCTCGATACGCTGTGGATGCGCGCTGTGACCGACCGCGAGCAGCGCCTGCGCTTCGTGCTGGCCTCGTACAACGCGGGCCCCGGCCACGTGATCGATGCGCAACGGCTGGCCCAGCACCTGGGCCTCGACCCGAAGAAGTGGGAGGGCAATGTGGAGCGGGCGATCCTGCTCCTGGCCAAGCCGCGGTACTACATGAGGCCGGAGTTGAAGAACGGCTTCTGCAAAGGGAACCAGGTGTTCTACTACGTGCGCGATGTGGTGACACTGTACCACAAACTGAGGGCACGGCGCGTTCCGGATCGGTAGGAGGGCTGATGGCACCGGTCAGGGGGGGCAGGCTCCCAAGACAACGGATATCTGGAATGCGCAGCACGGCAAAGCCGGTTACCTTGCCGTTCCATCCATCCCCTGATGAAACGTTTCAACATCCTTGCCCTGCTCACCTTTTCCGTTGGCACAGCCCTGGCCCAGCAGGTGTCGCCATCCCAACCGGTCAAGGAGCGCGATCTGCCGAACTACCTCGCGCCATGGGAGGTCCCGCTGATCCGACCTTATACTGAGAGCCGCGCAGGTGCGAGCCGTGGCATCACCACACCACCGGATTTCACGCCGCGCACCATGGCCGAGTGGGAGGAGGTGCAAAGCGTGGTGATCGCCTGGACCAGCTATCCCGGCATCCTGAAACAGATCGTGCGCGCGGCGAAAATGGAGTGTGAAGTGATCATCGCCTGCGACGATGCCGCCAGCGTCACCGCCTTCCTTGCCGATGCCAACAACGGTGGCCCGATCACCGACCTCACCAATATCACTTTCCTGGAGGCACCCTTCAACAGTGTGTGGTCGCGTGATTACGGTGCCGAGACGATCTACAAGAACGAGGTGGATTCGCTGTTCCTGCTCGACTGGATCTACAATCGCCCGCGTCCCGAGGACGATGCGTTGAGCGATGAAGTGGGTGCGGCGAAGAACATCGCGGTGTACAGCACCACGCAAGCGCCGAACGACCTGGTGCATACAGGCGGCAACTTCATGGCCGATGGCTTCGGCACGGCGTTCAGCAGCGAATTGGTGCTTGACGAGAACGGGCCCGATGGCCAATTCAACCAGACCGTCAAGACACAGGCGCAGGTGGAAGCGCTCATGGAGACCTGGATGGGCATCCCGCAGGGTCGGTACATTCTGATGAACACGCTGCCGAACGACGTCATCCACCACATCGATATGCACATGAAGCTGATCGATGAAGAGACCCTGCTCGTGGGCCAGTTCCCTACAGGGGTGAGCGATGGTCCGCAACTGGAACAGAACCTCGATGCGATCAACGCGAACTACAACTCTGTTTTCGGTACACCGTACCGCATGGTACGCATCCCCATGCCACCGAGCACGGGCGGCGCGTTCCCGCCGAACGCCAGCTACCGCACGTATGCCAATAATCTGTTCCTTAACCGCACGGTGATCGTGCCGTTGTACCGCACGGAGTATGACACCACCGCGTTGCGGATCCTGCATGAAGAACTGCCCGGTTACAACATCGTGGGCATCGATTGCGACAACGCCGCTGAGAACATCATCAGCGCAAGCGGCGCCATCCACTGCATCACCAAGGGCATCGGTGTGGCCGATCCGCTGTTGATCCAGCACCAACGCCTGGACGATACCTATGAGACCGTGATCCCTTACACCGTCGATGCCTACATCCGGCACCGCACGGACATCGCCTCGGCCGAAGTGTACTGGACCACCGACACCACTGCCGGCTACACTGCGTTGCCCATGACCGCCCTGCCCGACAACCACTGGACCGCAGGCATCCCCGCGCAAGCGGTGGGCAGCGAGGTGTTCTACTACATCCACGCCACGGCCAACAGTGGCAAGCAACAGGTACGTCCCATTGTGGCGCCCGAGGGCTGGTGGAAATTCCGCGTGCTGGACATCAATGCGGGTACCACCGATGGACCTGCACCGGTGATCGCCGAGGTATACCCCAACCCGACCAGCACCGTGCTGGTGGTTACAGTGGCCGATGCCGGTGACGCCCGTGTGAGCATCACGTTGCAGGATGCCACCGGCCGCGAGGTGTTGCACGTCCTCAATGGCCGGGTGCCTGCCGACCGTCGTGTGTTCACTGACCTCACGGGTTTGGCGAGTGGCGCGTACATGCTCGTGGTGCAAAGCCCAAGTGGGCGCAGCACGGCACGCGTGGTACGGCGCTGAGGAACTACGAAGAGGAATGGCATACCGCTGAACTCGCGCCCATGTCGCTCGCCCACCTGCTTGCCTTGACCCTGTGCATGCCTGCGGTGTGCTGTGCGCAACGACAGGGCAACATTTGGTACTTCGGCGACCACGCTGGTTTCGACTTCAGCAATGGCGATCCGGTCCTGCTGAGCGATGGGCAGACGCATTTCGTGGATTGCCCGGCGTGCCATGCGGAGGGGAGTGCGGTGCTCTGCGATAGCAGTGGTATGCTCCTGTGCTACACCGACGGTGCGCAGGTGTGGAACGCGGACCACGAGGTGATGCCCCATGGTGATGGTCTGTTGAGCAATGCCTCGTCCACACAAGCCGCCTTGATCATTCCGCGACCGGGCAGCGACCGTTTCCTCTACCTCTTCACGGTCGATGATTTCCACTTTGATGGCCTGCAGTACGGGTTCCGGTATTCGGTGGTGGACATGTGTCAGGACAACGGAAGGGGAGATGTGAACTTCGAGGAGAAGAACATCCTGCTGCTGGATACCGTGGCCGAGAAACTCACCGCGGTGCGTCACGCGAATGGAACCGACTACTGGGTCGTCGTGCACAAGTTCTACTCCGATGCGTTCCATGCCTATCACCTCGCGTCGAGCGGCATCGTAGGTTCGGTGGTCTCGCACGTGGGCTCTGTGCATCCGATCGGTTCCATGAGCATCGGTTCGTCCCTCGGGCAGATGAAAGCCTCGCCGGACGGCCAGAAGCTGGTCATCGTGAACGGCAACTCCACACCTTCCATCGCGGAGTGCTTCGACTTCGACCCGAACACCGGTGTGGTGAGCAATGTGCTACCGTTGATGACCAGCGAGGTGTGGATGTACTACGGCGCGTCCTTCTCCCCGAACAGTTCCAAGGTTTATGTCACCTCCACGATGAACGGCAATGGCCTTTACCAGTTCGACCTGGATGCTGGTGGGGGAGACCCGGCTGCTGTGGTCGCTTCGATGACACAGATCGCTGGAACGTACAACTACCTGGGCCTGCAACTGGCGGTGAACGGCAAGATCTACGTCGCACGGTCGCCGTTCACCAACAACCAGCAGGTGGGTGTCATCAACCAGCCCGACAGTGCGGGAATGGCGTGCGACTATACCGATGCCTCCATCTTCATCGAAGACGGCTTTGCGGGGTATTCCTTCCCTTCATTCGTCGATTCCTATAATTACTCGAACGGCAAACCCGACTGCACGACGACTGGATCGGCCGAGCCTATGACCACCTCAACCCAAGTCAGCGTTTACCCCAACCCGGCCAACGACATCTTGCAACTGACCGTGGCCGATGCCGGTGATGCCCGCGTACGCATCACCTTGCAGGATGCCACCGGTCGGGAGGTGCTGCGCATCCTCGATGGCCGGGTACCGAGCGACCACCGCGTGTTCGCCGACCTCAGCGGTTTGGCCAGCGGTGCATACATACTTGTTGTACAAGATCCGAGCGGGCGCAGAACTGCGCGCGTGGTGCGGCGCTGAGCGGATGGCGCGCAGGAGAACGGCATACTGCTTCACGAACCGCGCGTACCCTTGGTGTGGCATCGGTCCCGGAGTTCTTAAGGTACCCACAGAAGGATGGTCTTCGGGCATGTACATGGCGGAGTTGAGGGTAGATGGCTTTGCTGCGAGTCAGTTGAAACTGATCGTACAACGATGAATTGTCGATGAGAGCATCGCTCGTGATCATCATGCTATTAATTGAAACCCTGGTAAATGGCCAGGGCTTCAACAAGCGTTACGATGCCTTCGGTTGGGAGTTCGGACAGACCGCATTCGGGATCGAACGGGTCGAAGATGGCTATCTGGTCATCTCAGGCAGCGATGACTATGATAGCATAGCCCCTGGAGAATCGTTCTTTCATGCCTCTGTTCTACTAACACGCGTCAATGAGGCAGGTGTATTGCTTTGGGAGAAGAGGTCGTGGCGTCCCGAGCATAGCGCCTTCGCAGGCTGGGCCAATTGCTGTGATACCATACCCGGTGCGGGATATATCGTGGGAGGCAGCAGTGAGGACACTTTGGGCAACGACGAGATCTACCTGATGCGTTTCGATGCGAATGGAGACACCCTATGGACGCGCGTGTTCGGGGATCCGGGTTTGACTTATTACTGGGGCGGGCGACAGGTAAAGCGCACCGCCGATGGTGGCTTCTTGATCGTGGGCGACACCCAGACCGGTGGTGTGGACGGTTTTGGGCTAAAGACCGACAGCATGGGCAATGAGGAATGGAGAAGGAACTATGGGTGGAGCACATCGCAGATCGATGCGCTCCTTTCGAGTGATCATGCACCGGACGACACCTATTACATGGCTGGGACACGGTACCTTGACGATAGCAACAGGGATCTGTGGGTACAACGCACCGATACACTGGGCGAGGTGATCTGGCGAGTGAGTTGGGGCGGCCCCTACGATGATGGCAGCGGCCACTTGACAACGTTGAGTGATGGGAACGCGTTGATCGCGAACGCACATGGGTTCAGTGCTGACGGTACAATGTTCAAACCTGCGCTTACCAAAGTGGATGCGACGGATGGCTCGATCGTCTGGGACAGACCTTATGGTCCGGTGACATTGAACACGGTGCTATTCGCCGCCAAGGAAACAAGCGGTGGTGACCTTATCGCCTGCGGTGTCAGCTACTACGATGGCCAACAGGGTTTGTTGCTGCGCACCACTGCCGTGGGCGATAGCCTATGGATGCGGCGGTACTACTACCAAGACTCGTTGGTCACCACAGGCCAGGGTCGCTTCTATGATGTACTGCCCACCGATGATGGTGGTTTCATCGCAGCGGGTGCAGCGTACTACCCGGTTAGTGGACCCAACCCGCCCGGCTACAGCCAGGACACCTGGGTGGTAAAGGTGGATGGGCAGGGGTGTATCATACCCGGCTGCGACGCAGTGGGCATAACCGAGCAGGCCACCAATTTGCTGGGCGCGATCACGCTCTTCCCCAACCCGGCGCACGATCAAGTCACTGTGCGATTGGAACTGCCTGCGAGTGCTGCGGGCGCTGCCCTTCAACTCTCTTTGATCGCTGCTGATGGGCGGGTGGTCAAGCAGGAAATTATCGCGAACGGAGCAGGTTCGTTCATCCTTTCACTTGCCAACGTGAGTCCCGGGCTTTACACGGTGCATATAACCAACGGCACCACCTGGCTTACGGGTGCGAAGCTGGTGGTGGAGTGAGGCGCGCACGCTACCCGTGCCGTTCAAGCTCGGCGAACACCTGCCACTCGGAGAAGCAGCAGCCGCTGCACGGCTTCATGGAGGTCCACACCCGAGGGCGTTGCCTCATCGCTTCGGTGTTGTTCGAGTTGCTGCCCGATAGTGCGGAGGGTATCAGGGTCACATTCGCCGAGCCCGGTTATCGCTGAGACCAGGTGATCGTAGAGGTGCTGTTGCATTGCGTGCGGCTGCACATGGTGTGCGGATCAGCGCAGACATAAACGCTGCCATGGGCGAAGGATCCGGCGCATTTATTGGCCTTTTTTCTACACTGTAAGGCAACTCTGACTTCTCTACGGCGTGATCGCGGATCACTGATGGAGCATTGCTTCCCCGCAATGTGGGTAAACTGTGGCATGCTTTCCACACCGTCGAGGTTGGTCGCTTGGTCGACACGCCGAAGACTGTTGATGCGCACTGTTCTGGCGTAGGATCTGGGCTTCCCCGCCAGATCCCAGTGCCATGCTGCAGCTACCGAACACGATAACGGACCGCTTTGAAGTACGAGGCGCTCAAAACTGGAACACGGACGAACAGTTCGAACTGAAGCCCGCTGCAGCGCGCCTGTTGACCCGCCTCGCGTGGGAGGAGGACCAGCTGTTCCGCCGCCACGGCGTGCGACTAAGGGTGGATCGTGTGTCGCCCGATGGTGCCAGCGCTCGTTGTTCCTGTACGCGCGTCAAGCGGCGGCTCTTCGCCCCGCTACTCACCGAGCAGGACGTGGACGCCCTGGCTCACCACGCCCTGAAAGAGCTCGACCCGTTCGGGATAAACCCGCTGGTGTACGTGATGCCCAACGCGGTCACAAATGCCTATAAAGAGATGGATGCGGATGATCCTTTCTTTTTGGTGGAGGCCGTGTTGAACGCACAGCGGGAGGATCTGCTCTACCGCGGTGTCACCATCCCACGATCAGCACTGCTTGAACCCGGCCGCATGGTGCATTAGTACGTGACCGTGCCTTCCCTGGCGCAGCAGCAACGACCCCATGACAGGAAAGCCGCACCTGGTTGGGCGCGGCTTTCCTGCTCAGTGACGGAAGATCACTCCTTGGTGAAGCGGGCCACCAGCATACGCTGGCCGGTGTGGATACGGGCGAAATAAACGCCTGCGGGCAATGAGGCCACATTGATGCTCGCGGAGCGGTCGTGCGCGGCGATGCCATGGATCGCTACCACGCTGCCCAGCACGTCGATCACCTCGAGCACCGCGTTGGCATCCATGCGCTCCGGCAACCACAGGTTGAGCTGGTCCTGGGTCGGCACGGGCCATACACCGAAGGCATCGGCACCGGGTCCATCCTCCATCACCCCCGACATGATATCGGAACACACGGCACCGCGACGCACCTGGCCGCGCACTTCGCCGTTGGGGAAGCCCATGGTGTGTACGTTCAGGTAGAGGCTGTCCCTGCGCAAGCTGAGCGAGTTGGCGAGGGTGAACGGGGTCGCATCCGTGCTTTTCCAGTAGGTGAAAACACCGTTGTTGGCAAGCAGGTCGCTCATATCGAAGATGACCGGTCCGCTGGTACCCGCGGCAGCGTAGTGGAAGTGGGCCGCATTGACCATGGCCGCGTTGGTGACGAACATGATGTGGGCGTTGCTCTGGTCGCGATCGACGGAGACAATGCCCGAGCCTGAGGCCGTGGTGCTCACCGGGGGCACTTGCTGCGCGCCATCCAGGGCGATGGTGTAGCCTTCGCGCATGTAGCGATACACCTGTCCACGGATCTCGCCGTTGGGGTTCATCGCCGTGTGCACATTGACGTAGAGGTTCCCTTCGAGCAGTTCGATCACATCGGCCTGGGCCACGTTGGTGATCCAACCCGTGATGCGTTCGCCGACGATGCCGTCGGCGATGTCGATGCTCACTGGGCCTGTGGTGCCGACCGCTCCCGTGTGCAGGTGGGCGGCGGTCATCGGGCCGCTGAGCCCGTTCACCACCACGTCGTACCGGATCGAATCCATATCCCACGTGCTAACGAAACTGGCCACACCCATGCCCGTGGTGGTGACCGGGGGTACCTGTTGGGCGCCGTTCAACCGGGCATCGAACGCGATGCCTAGCGGCATCATCAATTGGCCACGGATCTCGCCGTTGGGGTTCGCTGCTGTGTGCACATTCAGGTAGATGTTACCCGCGAGCAGGTCGGCCAGGAATGGTGTGGGGTCCACCTCGCCGCTCACAGTGTTGCCGCTCAGGAAGGCGTCAAGGTCCTGTACCACGGGACCCGCGGTGCCCATGGCGCCGCTATGGAAATGCACCGCGGTGACCGGACCGCTCAACCCGGTGAGGACCGCGTGGAACTTGAGTGTGCCGGTATGCTTCGCCAGCAGGAAGGTGCCCAGGCCGAAGGCGTTGGTGCTCACCATGGGCACCTGCTGCATCCCGTTCAGATCAGCCACGAAGGCCATGTCGGTCTCTGGGATGATCTGGCCACGGATCTCACCGTTCGGGTTGTTCATGGTGTGCAGGTTCAGGTACAGTTCACCGCGCAGGTGCTTCGCGATCAGGTCCGGCGTGAGCGCTGCACCTGTGATCGTTGTCATCACACGGTCGCCCTGGATGAAGGGCACGAGGTCGAGCAGCACCGGGCCGTTGATCCCAGGAAGTCCTTCGTGGATGTGCAGACCGGTGATCGCGGAACTCAACCCGGTCCAGGAAATGTTCACGCACAAGGTGTCGTGCGTGGCGTTCAGCGTAAGACCACCGAGGCCCAGCGCTGTGCTGTTGTTCGTTGGCACCTGCTGCGCGGCGTTCATCCGCGCGCTGAAGAGGATGTGGGGTTGAAGGTGCGATGCCGAAGCGGTGATCACCGACAGGCTGAATGCCAGTGAGCTGAAGAAGGCGTAACGTGTGTCCATGGTCGTTCGAGTTGTGTTTCGTTGCTCAGGAGGTCTATCTGTTCACACTTACGATAGGGCGATGCCATCTGGATCAGTCGCTCAATTATTTGGTGCGCCCTGTTGGATCCACGCGCTGATGCGCAGGATGTCGCACATGGGGATCATGCTGCCATCAGGTGGCATGGGGATGGCACCGGTGGTGTGTTGGACGGCAGCCAGAAGCTTTCCGTTCAGCACATGGTTCTGCACACCGGCGTAGGTGGTGAGATCACCGGTGCCGTTGCCCCCCGGTACATGACAGCCGGGCAATGCACACCGCGTGATCATGATCGGGACGATCGTCCCCGTGTACGTCACATTGGTGGTGTCGCACGCCCCAGCAGGCTCGGCGAGTTCGTCGGCCTTGTCATATGTGCATGCTGCGAACAGCAGGGTGGGGAGGAACAATAAGACACACCGCGAACGTCGCATACCTGCACATACGGTGGCTGCGATGCCATTGGACCGGGTCAGTGCCCATCCATGTGGATCTTCAGCTTTCGAACTGAGCGAGGAAGCCCCCGCGACATCCTTGGGTCTTCTTCGTTCATGAACAGAGGTCGACCCCCAAGTTCCTAGCGGAGAAGTGCTGCGGAACCTTCTTTCTTTGTTGCAACGCACAGGCATGGCCGGCACGGCATGCGGCCAAGGAATGAGGCGAAAGATCCCGCTACTCGCAGCCTGCCTGCTGTTCCCACTGGCATCGTTGTGCCAGCCCTTGGTGGCGCCGGATGTGGTGAAGGTGCCCGTGAACGGGTTGGGCGCGACGACCATCCACAGCATCCTGAAGGATGATGAGGGCTTCCTCTGGCTGGGCACCGACAAAGGATTGTGCCGCTTCGATGGTTTGAACGTGGATATCCACCGGAACGCACCGGGCGACAACCTCAGCCTACCCTACAACGTGGTCACTGCGCTTATGGAGGACCGGGCGCATCGCACGTGGGTGGGGACCGCGCTGGGCGCGTGCGTTCTGGACAAGCGCACCATGCGGTTCAGTCGTAAGGCGCTGGTCTGTGCTGAAGGACGCCTGGACGCCTATCCATGCCTAAGCCTTCTGGTGGACAAGGAAGGCGGTATTTGGACATGCGCCCATGATCACGGGTTCGCGCGCTACGATCCCGCATCCGATGTGTTCCGCGAGGTGGCGGCCGTGCGCAAGGTCTCGCGGATCAAGGGAAGGTCAACCTACTTCACCAGTGCCGTGCGCGATGCCGATGGTGTGTTCTGGATCACGCACAACATCTCCGTGATCCGCTATGATCCGTCCACCGATCAAGCGCGCCTGTTCGTGTTCCGGCCAGGCGGGCATGAAACTCCTTTATCCATGCTGTTCCTCGCTGTGCAGGAGGATGCCACCGACCCGAATACCCTTTGGATACGTTCGTGGGGAGCTGGCTTGGTGCGCTTCGACAAGCGCACCGGTGCGTTCGCGA
Organism: Flavobacteriales bacterium; assembly: GCA_039933875.1. GTDB lineage: Bacteria > Bacteroidota > Bacteroidia > Flavobacteriales_F > PHOS-HE28 > PHOS-HE28. Next base: position 39,319 of record JBDTNF010000039.1, read on the forward strand.
ACACCTTGGTGACGCTCAAGGGACCGTCCAACGTGACCAACATCGTTTGGTCCTGCGCACCGCTTTCGCCGGGGCGCTTGCTGGTCGGCATCGACCATGAGCTGCGGCCCTTCGACATCCGCACCAGCACCTTCGGACCGCCTGTGGTGGAGAACGCCATCGATCCCGTCCCCTTGGGGCACCCCGCGCATGTGGTCTACGATGATCCGCAAGGCGAGCGCTGGGTCGGCACGGATCGCGGCCTGTTCGCTGTTCCACACGTCTCGAAGGTGTACGAGAAATGGATCACGCCCATCATTCCCATCACCGATGATCTCGACGGTGGGTATTGGGGTGTGCAGCAGTTCACCCATCGGCGCTTGTTCCACTATGATGGCACAGGGCGGGCTACTGATTCGATCCCCCTGCCCAACGCCGACCAGGAACTTTACGAGGGCCTTGCGGTCTGGCAACTGCGGAGTGGGAAAGTGTGGATCACCACGTCACGCGGCCTGCTGGTGTTCGATCCGCTCGATCGGTCCATCGGGTGGAAGCGGATGACAGGCCTGCAGAAGGAGGGCGAGCATGGCCCCTCACTTGGGCTGGCAGTGGAACAGCCGGACGGAAAAGTGTGGATGACGGCCCTGCACCTTGGCGTGATCGTGTACACACCAGCGACCGATGACTTCTCGGTGGTTCCTGCGCCGGCTGGATCGCCGCCGGACCGCCGGGCAGCGAGCGGTTTGTTGGGGATCATGGACAAGGACCACTTGTGGCTCCTGTTCGACGAGGGCGTGGGAGTGCTGGACACGCGCACAGGGCATGTGGCCGAGGTCATGACGGTGGGTCGGCCCGGTCCGGGCGCGCAGGGGTTCAAGGGCGTGGCGGTGCATGCGAACGGCGAGTTGCATGCGGTGAGCGGGAACAACGGCGTGTATGTGTTGAAGTACGAGCAGGACAGCCTTCGCGTAACAGGTCATTACCAGGATGAGCCCAACAGTGACAATTACGTGGACGCGGCGGCGGACGCCCATGGGGATACGTGGATCGCCACCTCCTCCGGGTTGGTGCGCTTCGATCCGCGCAAGGCCTCGTTCCAGCGCATCGGCGTTGCCGATGGTTTCCCCATGGGCAGCGCCTTCCAGATGTTCGCTGATCGCGCGCACCGGATGCTGGCGAAGGGCACCGACCTGGTGCGTTTCGATCCCGTCAACGTCGCACATGGAACGCCGGCGAGCGGCCTGTACATCCGCTCGATCCATGTGAATGGCGAGCCGGTGGCCACCGACGACGCCGTAGCCCTCCGGCTGGATCACGACCACAACGCCGTCACCATCGAATACGCGCCCATCGCGCTGATCAATGCGGACCGCCTGCACTATGCGGTGTGGCTCGAGGGCAATGACATGGGATGGGTGGACAACGGTGCGCTACGCACTGTGAACTACCTCGCGCTGCGTCCGGGCGAGTACACCTTCCATGTGCGTTTCGCCGACGATGAAGGCATCGGGACTTCGGCGCGATCCACCTTCGTGATCGTGCCCGCTTGGTGGCAGACCTGGTGGTTCCGGAGCGGGGCTGCGCTCGTGGTCATCTTTTTCGTGTTCCTCCTTTCACGGTATGTGCTCGCGCTGCGCTTCAGGCAGCGCATCGCGGCCTTCGAGCGCGAGCGCGAGATGACGACGATGCGGACCCGCATCGCACGCGACATCCACGACGATATCGGATCGGGTCTCACGCGCATCACCATGCTCTCCCGCGAGTTGAACGGACCGACCGAGGAGGCGCAGGACAAGGGCCGCCTTGCGTCGAGCATCGCGTCGGCGTCAGCGGAGCTGATCGGACAGTTGAGCGAGATCGTGTGGACGGTGGACCCGGTGAACGATCACGCCGAGCGCTTCGTGGCTTTCGTGCGTGATCTGCTGGGGCGACAGTTCGAGGAATTGAGCATCGTGTTGCGCACCGACCTTTCAGTCGGAGCGGGTATGGAACTCCGCGACATACCACCGGATGTGAAACGGAACGTGGTGCTTATCTTGAAGGAAGCGGTGAACAATGCGTTGAAACATGCGGGCGCGCAACACATAAACGTGCGCATGCGGATCGATGCGCGCGCGCTGCAGTTGGATGTGCACGACGATGGGAGAGGGTTCGACCCCGCGCTGCTCAACGGACGGGGCAACGGGCTGAACAACCTGCGCAAGCGTGCGGAGTCCGTGGGTGCCACGCTGGAGATGCGGAGCAACGGCGATGGGACCCATGTTGTGCTCGTTGTAGCGCTGCCGACACCCACTATCATGCGGTCCACCTGACGCGCAGGGGCCGATAACTTCGCTCCCTTGCCCATACGCATAGCCATAGTGGAGGACGATCCCGTCCTGAGGGTATCGCTGGAGCGCGTGGTGCGTGCCGAAGGTGATCTGCAACTGATGGGTGCCTTTTCCAGTGCCGAAGAATTCCGTGCACGGCCCACCGGGCTTGAGGATCTGGACGTAGTGATGATGGACATCAACCTGCCAGGTATCAGCGGGATCGAGTGCATCGCCGAGGCCAAGCCCAAGCGGACGCAGGTACAGTACCTCGTGAGCACGGTGTTCGAGGACAACGACAATGTGTTCAACGCGCTGTGTGCGGGTGCCACCGGCTACCTGCTCAAATCGGCGCCGCCGGAACAGGTGGTGCGATCGATCCATGAGATCCATGGTGGCGGATCGCCCATGAGCCTCAACATCGCGCGCATTGTAGTGAACAGCGTGCCTCGCAAGAAGAGCAACAGCGCACTGCTCGACAGCCTTACAAAGCGCGAACGCGAATTGCTGGACCTGCTGGCGGGTGGTTACCGCTACAAGGAGATCGCCGACAAGCTCGATCTCAGCATCGATACCGTGCGGAGCTATATCCGCGATATCTATACCAAGTTGCAGGTGCATAGTCGCACCGATGCGCTGAACAAATTGTACGAGCGCTGAGTGCTCAGCCGGTCCTGCGCCGGCGCCCCCACTATCATGCGGTTGCGCTCCCGGGTCGGGACGGATAGCCTTGTGCCAACTCGTATCCCGTGCCGTCCCAATACATCCGCCCCATGACCATGAGCAGCTTGCGCCTGTTGTTGTCCACAGCCTTCCTGGCGATCTTCCTGAATATGAACGCTCAGGATGGTGATGGAGATGGCATTGCTGATGCATTGGACAACTGCCCGACCATCAGCAACACCGACCAAGCCGATGCGGACAGCGATGGCAAAGGCGATGCCTGCGACGCGTGCCCGAGCACTGCCAACCCAGGTACGGCGGGATGCCCGGCGACCATTTACCAGATCAAGAATGGATCCGTGTTCGGCACGGTGCGGGTGATCAATGCGCTGGTCACCGGCAAAGGCACCGATGGCTTCTTCGTGCAGGTGAAGGAAGGTGATGTCACCTATGGAGGTGCGGACTTCTCGGGCCTTTTCGTCCACACAGGTGCCCTGGCGCCGACGTTGGCGATGGCCACGGTGGGCGCGCGCGTCACCGTCGATGGCGATGTGACCATGCTCCAGGGCCGGACACAATTGGACAACGTGGCAGCTGTTTCGGTTGACGAGCCCGGTCCGGAGTTACCACCTGCACCGATCGTGGTGACGTACGCCGAGGTGATCACTGGTGGTTCACGCGCTTTGCAGCTTGAAGGCATGATCGTTTCACTCGGCGCGGCCACGGTCACTGCCACCAATGCGCCACAGGGCGAGTTCACGCTCACCGATGCGTTGAGCAATGCGCTTGTAACGGATGACTACCTCTACCTCGTCCCGACGCCTTCCGTTGGCCAGGCTTATGTGTCCGCGCGGGGCATCCTCACACTGTTGAACACGGTGTCGAAACTCGAGCCGCGTAGCGCGTCTGACCTTGGCCAGAGCTGTACGGGTAACGGCCAGTGCAACGACAACAACCCGTGCACGCTCGATCAGTGCGTGGGCAATGTCTGCACCTTCACCCCCCTGCCGGACGCGGATGGAGATGGCATCTGCGATGCACAGGACAATTGCCCGAACACACCCGGGCAGATCGGTTCGTCCTGCACCGACAACAACGCATGTACGATCAACGATGTGCTCAACGCAAGTTGTATCTGTGCTGGCACTACGGCCCCTAACGGAACGATATGCAGCGATGGCGACCTGTGCAATGGACAGGAGACCTGCATCACGGGTATATGCACGCCAGGTGTCGCGTTGAACTGCGATGATGGTGATCCCTGTACGATCGATCTCTGCAGCCCCTCGTTCGGGTGCGTTCATACACCAGCTTCCGATGCGGATGGCGATGGGGTGTGCGATGCGCTGGATAACTGCCCGGGCACACCGGGGCAGATCGGCGGTCCTTGCAACGACAATAACGCGTGCACGACCAATGATCTGGTGAACGCTGGCTGCCAGTGTGTTGGAACGGTGGTGGCCAATGGCACCGCGTGCGGTGTGAACAGCACCTGTCAATCAGGGGTCTGCACGATCATCGGCGATAGCGATGGTGATGGTGTGCTGGATGTTTCGGATAACTGCCCGATGATTCCCAATGCTGGACAGGCCGATGCGGACAGCGATGGCAAAGGCGATGCCTGCGACGCGTGCCCGAGCACTGCCAACCCAGGTACGGCGGGATGCCCGGCGACCATTTACCAGATCAAGAATGGATCCGTGTTCGGCACGGTGCGGGTGATCAATGCGCTGGTCACCGGCAAAGGCACCGATGGCTTCTTCGTGCAGGTGAAGGAAGGTGATGTCACCTATGGAGGTGCGGACTTCTCGGGCCTTTTCGTCCACACAGGTGCCCTGGCGCCGACGTTGGCGATGGCCACGGTGGGCGCGCGCGTCACCGTCGATGGCGATGTGACCATGCTCCAGGGCCGGACACAATTGGACAACGTGGCAGCTGTTTCGGTTGACGCGCCCGGTCCAGAGTTGCCACCTGCACCGATCGTGGTGACGTACGTCGAAGTGATCACCGGTGGTGTGCGCGCTACGCAACTCGAAGGTGTGATCATCAGCTTGGGCGCAGCAACGGTCTCTGCGGTGAACGCGGGCGCGGGTGAATTCACACTGACCGATGCAGGATCGAACGCATTGGTGGTGGATGACTACTTGTTCGCGCCTCCGGTTCCTTCGATCGGACAATACTTCGGGCCGGTGAAGGGCATTCTCACGAGCCTGTCCTCGATCTCGAAGATCGAACCACGCAATGCGAGCGACCTGTTCCTGCAAGACGCAGACAGCGATGGCATTCCGGATGACGTGGACAATTGCCCGAACCACTTCGGGCAACAAGGTGACGCGTGTGACGATGGCAACGCGAACAGCACGAACGATGTGATCACGGCTACATGCAACTGCATCGGCACCTTCTCGCAGCCACCGGTCGTTGGGTTCACAAGTTCAGCCAGCACGGTGATCATCCCAGGCACGCTCTACACATTCCCCGGTATAGTAATGGATCACCCCCCGACCAGTGAGGTACAAGTGCTCATCACCTGTGACCCATCTCCATCAGGGTATTACCTCACCCCGAGCACCATCATCGTGATCTTCCAACCCGGCGACATCTTCCCCATTACGTCGGGGTCATTCACGATCACCATCGACCCGAACAACGCGCCACCAACGCCCGAAGCGTTGAACATGACGGTGACCATTCTGTCGGGCTCCGCAACGCTCGGGATCGCATCCACAGCGCTCACGGTCACCAACTGCGACGGCTCCACGAATGGCCAGGCCTGCGATGATGGCAACCCATGCACGACAGGCGATGTGTTGCTGAATTGCCAGTGCGTCGGCACACCTTCTGCGGATACCGATGACGATGGCACCTGCGATCTCATCGATGGTTGTCCGGCCGACCCCAACAAGACCAGCCCCGGTGCGTGTGGGTGTGGGCAAGTCGACCACGCCGATGGTGAAGCCTGCAACGATGGGGACTCATGCACCATCAATGACCATTACGTAAGCTGCGTTTGCATCTCCTCGGAAGCGTTGAACTGTGACGACGGTGATCCTTGCACGCTGGACCTGTGCAACTCCGCATCAGGATGCACACACACCTCCATTGCCGACAGCGATGGAGACGGCATCTGCGACGCAACGGACAACTGCCCCAACGTCTTCGGCCAGCAAGGCGATGTATGCAATGATGGCAACGCGAGCACCACCAACGATGTGCTGAACGGGAGTTGCGTATGCGCAGGAACGCCCACCATCACATGCACGCAGAACCTGACCCTGGAGTTCCAGAACGATGCGAACCCCGGTCAGGTGACCTGGGAGATCCGCGAGCAAGGCACCAACACCCTGGTGATCTCGGGCATCGACCCGATCCCACCGAACCAGGTCGGTACCATGCCTGTTTGTGTGCCCAACGGTAGCTACTACCTCAAGGTGCTCGACAGCGGCAATAGCGGCATGGGGGGGTACACCCTGCGCGCCGGTAACGTGGTGTTGCCCGGTTCGTACGCCGCCAATACCCGCCTGATCGACAACAAGAACAACTTCACCACGGGTGGCACCAGCCAGATCGCCG
>JBDTNF010000040.1:0-8232 GCA_039933875.1 Flavobacteriales bacterium
GTCCCGACATGAACTTAAGAGTGTGGGTGGATATGAACCATGATGGCCAGTTGGATGATATTGGGGAGACCTTGTTGTCGGTCGACCATCGTTCGCCCTCCTCGTACACCGGTACCATCAGCATTCCTCTTACCGCCATGACCGGTCCTACGCGTCTGAGGGTAACGGCCAAGATGAGCAACCTCGGTGGTCATAGTCTGCCGACACCGTGCGATTTTCCTGCGGACCAGTTGGGCTATCATGGCGAAATGGAGGACTATGATGTGACCATCGTTGAGGCCACGGGGATCAACGAGGTCGCGCCGTTGATCAGTGCCGTCGCTCTTCAGCCCAACCCGGCGACCGATGCGACCATGCTCTCCTTTCTCCTGTCACGGGCCGGTGATGCATGGGTCGAGGTGTTCGATGCGACGGGCAGGCGCGTTGCAGGGCCCCTGCCTATCGGAGGGCAGCCTGGGGTTCGCTCATTGCGCATTCCATGCGGTGAGGCCGGTCTTGTGAACGGCGTGTACTTCGTTCAACTCAAGGCTGAAGGATCCACCCAAGTGGTGAAGCTGTTGGTGGATAACTAGTCATGGGTCGCAACTCCAGATGACCACAACGATGCATTGCGCATGGATCTTGAAAACCGCTCAACCAGGACTTTCGCGTTGCAGGATGTTGTTCCGTACGAAGTGATCATTGCCCAATAGAACCGCACATGCGCTATCCAACCTATGTACTCTTGGTCCTCGCTTTGGCCGGACCGTTTGGATCGGTGCTGGCGCAAGCCAGTTCCTTCGAGAAGTCGGTGCCTGCCCCGATCTTCTCCATCGATGGCATTGCCCGTGCTGCGCAAGTGGCGCCGGATCAGGGAGCCTGTGTCTTCGCGAGCAATGCGCTCATCGGTCCGCTCGGCGATGCTGATATCCTATTGTTACGCGTGAACGGGGCGGGCACGATCACGCAGAACCTGGTGATCGGCGATGCCGGTGGACAAGGCTATCACGATGTGGCCAAGGAGGTGATCCAGGCCGACAAGCACTATTACGTGACGGGCTACACCCGCGCCATCGACACCAGTGCCGCGCACACGTTCACCGCGCTCCTGATCAAAGTGGACACCGCGCTCAACTTCGTCTGGCAGAAGAACTACATCCTGCCCGGACAGGAGATGTACGCGGAAGCCATGACGAACTATGGCGCCTACGACCTCCTGATCACAGGGAAGATCTACGATGGTAGCAACTTCAATTCCTTCGTCATGCGCACCGATTCCACCGGCACACCGGTGTGGATCAAGCAGTACGAGATGCCACTGGGGGAGACCATCGAATGTGTGCGCCGATTACCGGGCGGGGACATCCTGTTGAGCGGTTCGATGATCTTCACCTTCGAACTGGTGCTGCCCTTCGTGTGCAAGTTGAACGCGGACGGGGACTTCCTCTGGGGCAAGTACTACAACTATCCGCCTGGCTTCGTGGAACGGTCGAGCTTCCAGTTCATCCACGCTTCCTCAGTGGACGACATCCAACTCGCCGGTTACACGGACAAGTTCGGTGCAGGTGCCACGGACCTCTATGTGGTGGACATTGATAGCAGCGGTGCTGTGAATTGGGCGCGCACCTATGGCGGGTCACAGTTCGACGAACCGAACATGGTACAGTTCGACAACGCCTCGAACGAACTGGTTATGGTTGGCAGTTCGGGCTCGTTCGCTACCCTGGGCGCGCCCTATCCGATGGCCGTGCGCATCGCTCCCGACGGGGACCTGATCAGTGCGGCCTTGTACGGCGACACCGCTGTTTACCAGGCCGGTCGTTTCTACCACAGTTGCCGTGTGGGCCCGGACAAGCGGTTGCTCATGGGCAGCCGTGACTTCCCAGCGGATGACCTGTACCTCGTCGGTGCCAACAGCACACTGGCCAATGCGTGCGCCTATCATCCGGTGACACCGGTGGTGGCATTGCAAACCACAGGCACTGCTGCCTTCACGGCAACGGTCACGATCCCCCAGCCGTTGGTCAACGACAGCGCACTGGCACGTTCGCACTTCACCAACGAAACCCTGCTCTGCGACCTGCCAACAGGTGTTGGCGATGATCCGGTTCGAACGACGGAATTCTCGGTGTACCCTTCACCGGGCGAGGGGACGTTCCAACTCCTTGTGCCGCGTGGGTTCGTCCCGGCCAGTATACGCGTGTTCAATATGCAGGGTCAGTTGGTGTGGAACACGACCGATCCGGATGGTGAGGTGCACTTGCCGATGTCATTGGCCAGCGGCACATACAAGGTGCAGTTGACGGACCGCTCGGGAGAGCAACTGACGGCGACCTATCAGTTGTTGCGGGCGATCCATTGATCAGGAGGTTCGCCTCGCAGAAAAGCCACGCGCTCTGCGTTGATCGTCGTGAAAGGGAACAACGGACCTAGCTTGCGCGAAATTCAAGGTACATGACCACCAAGCGAGCGAACCGCCGGAAGCCCAAGAGCGGCCACACCATCACACGTGCGAAGTCGAGCAATACACGCGCGAAGCGCAAAACCGCTACCGCCAAACGGATCGCCGCCGCCGCGGTGCAAGCCGCCGCTGTGAAGAAGGCCGCTACGAAGCCGGCAACGCCCAAGGCCGCAGCGAAGAAAGCAGCTCCCAAGGCCGCGAAGAAGTAGGTCGGCGTTCAGCAGCCGTTCGGGGCATCCTTGGATGGTCGAGCGGTGGTGCGGATCCCGCTCCACGCTCATCATCCAACCCGTTATGGATGGTTCGGCCCGTCGTCGGCGCCACCACCACCACTGCCATGGTCATCACCGGTGCCAGTGGTGGTGCTGGCGTTGGATGGAGGGACCGGGTCATCGTGACCACAGGAGGAAAGAATGAGCGTAAGGCTCGCGAGGTACAGCAGCAGGCTGACGATGCCTGTGCGTGCGGTATTGAATGAGGATCGTTGGTCCATGATCGTTCGGTTTTGTTCGATGCTTCCGTTCATTGCGGTACCAACCTATCCAGGTGATGTGCGCTGCGTCTTGCGCTTTCTGACGAATCGGGCGCTGGGGCGGACGAGGCGGGTCCTGGCCGTCGTGTAGTGCAGCGAGCTTCGAACTGGACCTTTATTCCACCGCCTCCTGCCTCAGCATGTACCGGCTCACGTTGCTGCCGTCGGCCGGATGCAGTCCATGGAAGCTGAACGACGATATGATCGTGAACACGCCCAACACGAGGAAGGCGTTCTGCAAGCCGCTGACGTAGGCCGCGGTATCGGATTGGGGGATGTCGGCAAGGAAGAGCGCTGCCACGAGCGAGGCCGAGGCCACCCCGAAACTGATCGCCATCTGCTGCCCTGTGCTCGCGATGCTGGTGGCCTTGCTCGCATCGGTGTCGATGACATCGGCGAAGGTGAGCGAGTTCATGCAGGTGAACTGCAGCGAGGAGAACACGCCTTGTGTCAAGCTCATCACGGCGATGAGCCAGGCCGGAGCACCGATACCGACGAAGTGGAAGAGGGCGATGTTGAGCCCGAGCAACACGGTGTTCCAGATGAGCACCCGGCGATGGCCGAAGCGTGCGAGCAAGGGACCGCTCATGATCTTCATGCCGATGGCACCCAGGGCGAGCGGTGTTGTGAGCAGGCCCGCCTCAAGCGGAGAGTAGCCCATGCCGATCTGGTACAGCAGTGGTAGGAGGAACGGGATGCCACCCACACCCAGCCGCGTGATGAAGCCCCCGATCACAGATACACGGAAGGTGCGGAGCGCGAACAACCGCATCTGCAGGAGCGGATACTGCTGCCGTTGCGCATGGAGGCCATAGGCGAAGAGCAATACGATCGCCGTCAGGAACATGATCATGATCTCCACCGGTGGCCAGCTGTGCTCACCGAACACTTCAAGGACATAGGAGAGGAGGGCGATACCCGCGCCGAAGAGGAGCATGCCCAGCTTGTCCAGTGGCCGCACAGCACCGTCCACGTAGTCGGGCATGTAGCGGCGGATCATCCACCAGCCCACGATGCCGATCGGCAGGTTCACGAAGAAGATCGAGCGCCACGGCAGCCAGTGCACCATGAACCCACCGATGAAGGGACCGAGCAGCGGAGCGACCAGTGCAGGGATCACCACGAAGTTCATCATGGTAAGCATCTGTGAACGCGGAAAGGCACGGATGAGCGCGATACGGCCGACAGGCGTCATCATGGCACCTCCTACACCTTGCACGAACCGGGAGGCGATGAGCATGTTCAGGCTCAGGGAAAGGCCGCAGAGCAATGAGCCGATGGTGAACAGTGCCACGGCAACGCGGAACACCCGTCGCGTACCGAAGCGGTCGGCCACCCACCCACTGATCGGGATGAAGACCGCCAACGCCAGGGTGTACGTGGTGAGAACGGATTTCAGGCTCAGCGCGCTGGTACCCAGATCCCCGGCGATGGCAGGCACCGCGGTGTTCAGGATCGAGATGTCCAGGTTCTCCATGAAGAGGCCGACGGCCACAAGCCAGGGCAGCACGCGTAACACGCGGGCATCAGGGATCGTGGCGCTCGACATGGGATATGCGAAGTTCCTGCAAGTTCCGCAGCTAACCGTCCCGAACGCGAAGATGCGCCAGCAGTGGTTGGAACGACCCGAAGAAGTTGGCGGATCAGGCTAACGCTCGGCGACGGCCTTCAAATTCGCAAGACCGGTCTCGAAATCCTTCCCCACCATCTTGTCCATGTTCATGAAGACACCCATCACCTTGCCGATGAACAGGTTCGGTCCATCCATGGTCCAGCGCACGTTCGTCGCGTTGCCCTGGGGTTCGAAATGGAAGGTGGCGACACAGTCGTTCTTGAAGGGCCGTACGAAGCGCAGGTCGATCTTCACGGCTGAGGGTGAAGCCTCCAACACTTCCATGGTGCCTTCACCGGCTCTTCCAGTGCTGTTCCAGACGTACTTCGCGCCGGGTCCGCTGGGTGCCCCACTGTATTCGCGCTTCATGCCGGGGTCCATCTTCTCCCAAGGCGACCAGGCCATCCATTTGTGGAAGTCGCTGATATGCGGCAGGATCCGGTCGGGCGAAGCGTTGATCGCGATACTGCGCTCATAGCGCACGGTGTTCGGTTTCGTCGCTGCGATGACGAGCACCAGCACGATGAGAGCGGCAATAGTGAGCAGGATGAAGGTGAGCATTCGTTTGTTTTTTTTAGGACTGCGAAGCTAAAAGGGTCGCTGACGTGTTGCGTAGGCGAAGCCGCTTGTGGTACAACCAATACGAAACGAAGAGCAAGAGCAGGAAGGGAAGCATGGGGAGCCATCCGCCGGGTGCGCCGTTCACCTCTCCCCAGATCGGAACACCGACCTGCACCATGGAGTAGATGGCGGAGAACAGATCGAGGAAGAAGCCGAAGTACGCCCATTCCTTCACACGCGGCCAGCCCGGTATCAGCAGGGCGATCGCGCCCAGCACCTTCGCCACGCCGATGTAGCTGATGAAGTAGTACGGGTAGTGTAGCTGGTCAACGATCAACTCCGTGGAGCCGGGAGCGACGATCGCATTGGCAACGCCGGAAAAGAGCATGAACGCGGCGAAGATGCCTGTGACGATCCAGTAGGCGATGTTGATCCTCTTCATGGTTCAAGTGTTTTGCTGTTCAACTCGGATTCGAGCTTGTCCAGGTTCTCTTCGTTCGCGGTGGGTACGAAACCGCGCACCCGGTCGCATTCCTCCACAGTCGGGTGGAGCATATGCCATTCGATGCGGGTGCGATCGCCCAGGTCTTCGAAGTGCACGGTCACGTGGAATCGGTGCATCGGCTTCAGGTGGTTGAAGACGAGCAGGGTGGGGGCTTCGATCCGTTCGAAGACGCTGGTGTTGTGGTAGTTCGTTCCATCGGGCCCGTGCATAGTGAAGTCCCATATGCCATCGGGTCGCAACTCGAAGGTGTGGAAGGTGTTGGTGAAGCCCTTTGGTCCCCACCAGCGGGAGAGGATGTCGGGATCCGTCCACGCCTTGAACACGCGTTCACGCGGTGTATTGATGATCCGTATGGTGATGATCTCGCGATCGATGGTGCTGACGAACGCGCCCAGACGATCCATGCATTCGCTCCAGCCGCCTTCGTGTTCATCCCTGAATTCGGGCGTGTCGAAGAGCGCGTGATGCAAGGTGAATACGGTCTTGCCATCCTGTTCCTCGAACGTCAAGGTCACCACGTTGTCCACCCATGGCTTCGACTTGTCATCCTGCCGCACCCAGGTGAACACCAGCCGGTCGTACTCGCTGATCTCGCGGTACTCGCCCCAAACCCAGTGATCGCCTCCATCGGGTGCGTGCATACAGAATCGGTATGTGCCACCCTCGCGGAATTCCTGTTCGCAAGCCGGCACAGTGAAGTTGTTCGGACCGAACCAGCGGACGAGTTGCTCCGGTTTGCTCCACGCGTTGAAGACCAGTCGCGGCGGCGCATCGAACACGCGCGTGATGACGAGTGTGCGTTGTGCGGTGGCGGTTGCTTCGGCCATGGCTATTGAGGCTGAAGGGCGGCTGGGTCGAACCAGAAGACCTCCCAGATGTGCCCGTCAAGGTCGTTGAAATTGCGGCTGTACATGAAGCCGTGGTCATCCGCCGGACGCGCTTCCGTACCACCGGCGGCGAGCGCCTTGTCCGCGATCGAGTTCACTGCGTCCTTGCTGTCGCACGAGAGCGCGAGAAACACCTCCGTGGTCTTCGTGGCATCGGCGATCGTCTTCACCTGAGGCATGAAGCGGTTCATGCTCTCTGTGGTCAGGAGCATGGCATAGATGGTCTCACTGATCACCAGGCAAGCGGCCTTGTCGTCGCTGAACTGTGGATTGAACGAGTAGCCGAGCTTCTCGAAGAAGGCCTTCGAGCGCGACAGGTCGCGCACGTGCATGTTGACGAAGATCTGAGTAGGCATGAGGGTGGTATTTTCAGGATCGATGGAGGTTCAGTTGATCTCGTTGAGGTAGGTGGTAAGACGGTCGAGCGTGCTGGTCCACCCGATCTCATGACCGTCGCGGAAACCGGCAGAAGCGAACCCACGCTGGCGTAAGGTCAGTTCGGTGCCCTTGCCGCGGTCGGCAAAGGTGATCGTCACCAACGTTTCGTGACCGGGTTGTCCGTCTTCGTTCAGCCAGCTATGAGTGAACTCCAGCAACTCGGGTTTCACAATGCGCAGGTAAGTGCCCTGCAGCCAGTGGTCGACGCCTTCAGGCGAGCGCATACAGAGCTTGAAGGTGCCGCCGGGTTTGATGTCGGCTTCGGCGAAAGTCACGGAGAAGCCTTCCGGAGCACCTTGCCACTGCTCCTTGTGCTCCTGTTCCACCCAACAGGCGAAGACCAGCGCGCGCCGGGCCTTGAAGGTGCGAGTGAGGAGAAGTTCGTGTGTTGATGTGAGGGTTGTCATGCGGTGTATTGATCGGGGTTGTTTCGGATCGACCGATGGTTCTTTATTTCTTGCTTCTGGCCTTTTCACGTGAAGCGACGCGCTTGGCGACCAGGGGGCGCTTGACATCGCGCAGCACATCCTTTCCTATCCAGCGTTCTGTAGTGTCATCGGATGCAGCCAGTCGTTCGCTAAAGGCGATCACTTCATCCCGCAGCCGGGTACTACGTACCGCCATTGCCCGCAGTGCCCAGCTTACGCCCTTCTTCACGAAGTTGCGGTCGTCGTTGGCGGCGGTTTCGATCAGGGGCAGGCACTTGAGGAAAGGAGCATCCTCCGTTTTCTTGTCGTGCAGCGCCAGGCTCGCGAGCAGGGCGAAGGCCGCGCGTTTCTCGAATTCCGACTTGCGCTTCGCCCACTGCTGCACCTTCTTGAAGGCATGCGGCACGCGATCGAAGAGGCAGAAGCACACCGTGTCCACGATGCCCCAGTTGTCGAAGTCCTTGCACCAGGCATCCATTTGTGCAGGTGTCACCTGCGCCGGGTCATCCACCATGCAGGCGAGCATGCGCGCTTCGTACCAGCCGTTCGCCCAGAGTTTCTGCGCGAACGCATGGTCCTGGCCGATGTCCTTGGCCATTTTCCGCAGTTCACCAACGGCCACGCCAAAGGCCTTGTCGGTCCAGATACCGTAGCGCGGCCCCATCTCCTCGCGGGCTTTCTTCGAGCCGCGACTTTCCAGCCAAGCCACGACGGACTTGACATCGGCGGTAGATGGAGCTGCGCGTCCCATTGTCGGTTCGATCGGACTAGTTCGCGCTGATCACCCAGTTGAGTTCCGTGCGATACTTGTTCGGATCGGTCACTTCTG
>JBDTNF010000041.1:0-23778 GCA_039933875.1 Flavobacteriales bacterium
ACATCTACGTGAAGTACATGCGGGTCAGCGGAGTCAACATGCACGAACTTGTTCGCTCCGCTGAGTTCGTGCTCGCCGACAGTACGCGTGTGACCGCTTGGCCCACCTACGCACATTCATCCGCGGCATACCTGGAGCGACTCGGTATCCCGGCGGACCACATCATCATCGCACCGGCCATCGACCCCACAGTGAGCCGCACGCTGGCGAACGCACAGGGTTTCGCCATGCGTGCAAAAGAGGACAACGTCCGGCGCATGGACGTTCTCTCGCTCGGCGTGCATGCGCGCCGTTCGCGCAAGATGTACCGCATGGCCTGCGGCGACGGCGTAACGGTTGGCGTGATCTCGCTCCCGGACCCGGACGCTCCACCGGGCGCATGGTGGAAGAGCGTGCACGGATGGTACAAGGTCGTCAAGGAAGTGGCCGGGGTGCCTGTATCCTCGCTGTTCGAGGCGGATGAAGCCGTCGAGGAACGCTGAGGGTGGCGTTATCTTGTCTTCATGAACGCGCTGGATAGACCGGACCCCGCTGAGGTTCCAGCTTTTTACCACGGCTACATCGCCCTTGCCCCGGGACATGACCTTGTCAGGGCCATCCACGATGCGTCGGACCGCGAACGAACGACGCTGGCGCGCATCACCCCTGACCTCGGCGACCATCGCTATGCACCGGGCAAATGGAGCGTCAAGGAGGTTATTCAACACGTGATCGATGCGGAGCGCATCTTCGCCTACCGTGCGCTGCGTTTCGCACGTAACGACGCGACCGAACTGGCAGGTTTCGACGAGAACACATACGCCCCGAACGCCCAGGTGGACCGTCGCGAACTGGTGGAACTGACGCGGGAACTCGAACTGGTGCGTGCTTGCAGCACCGCCTTGTTCCAGAGTTTCTCCACGGAGATGCTGTTGCGCACGGGGACCGCGAACGGGAACCGCATCAGCGTGCGTGGGCTGGGTTGGGTGATCGCCGGCCACACGACGCACCATATGAACGTGCTCGAACAACGCTACCTCTAGCCATGGCCGCCCGAACGATCCATCAATGGTTCGCCGAATACGGCGAGAGCCACCAGAACGCCACGAACAAGTTGATCCATTGGATCTGTGTGCCGACGATCTATTTCTGCGTGGTGGGCCTGTTGTACAGCATTCCATCACCGGCGTTCCTCGCGTGGCCGTTCACGCATGTGTGGGCGAAGCTGGCGCTGATCATCGTGACCGCGTTCTACCTGCGGACATCATGGCCCATCATGCTGGGCATGCTGTTATGGAGCCTGCTGTGCCTGGCACTGTGCCGCTTCATCGACCTGCACACGTCCTGGCCATTGTGGGCCGTCTGTGCTGTGCTATTCGCTGTCGCATGGATCGGGCAATTCTACGGCCATCATATCGAGGGAAAGAAGCCGAGCTTCCTCAAGGACCTCCAGTTCCTCATGATCGGCCCGGCGTGGCTGATGGGTTTCATCTACCGTCGGCTAGGAATAGCCTACTGACCCAGGGCGAAGGCGTACTTCGGCCGGTGGCCGCCGCACTGACGGGGGTGGAAGATGCAGCGCAGGTCGAGCAGCAGCTGATCCGGCTCCAGCAGAGCGGAGCCGAAAACATCGCTGCGCTGACTATCCAGGTAGAACCCGCCCTTCCGCACCGCATCCAGCCGCGCGATGCGCTGGTCACCACCGGAAAGATCCGAAACGCCCACATGGCCCGAAGAGGCCAGCACAATGCCGAAGTGGCGCGCGGTAAGCGCCTGTGACAATACGGTCTCCAGGTCGAGCGGAATGTTGCCATCGGACCTCTGTTCCGCGTAGCAATAGATGCCACCCGCATCGGTGATGAGTTGCGCGATGTAGCTATTGCCCGGGGGCACGTGCCATTGTCCCTGCCACGCGCTCCCGAAAAATACCCGAGGGTGGTCCGGAAGTACACGGGCCATGTCACGCACTGTGGCATAACGAAGTTCGATCGCGCGGAATATGCTATCCGCCATTGTCTCCTCACCGAGCAGGACCCCGAAGAACCGGATCCACTCAGCGCGGCCGAGCGGATCCTGCTCCATGTACTCGGTGACCTCGATGCGCACCGGCCCACCACTCACCTGCGCAGTATTGGTCCTGCCGAACGGATAGTCCAACAAGGCCTGGGGCGCAAGAGCCAGCAGGCGTTCATGATCCATTCCATCGGCGGTCGTGATCTCCTGTACCGATCCTTGCTTCATGCGCGCAAGTACAGCCGTGTCGCGCACCTGGGCCAGATGCCCCGCCCCAACCACTACCGAAGCCCTGCCCAACGCAGTGATGTACGGCAGGTGCGTGGTGCTCACGACGGCGATACGGTTCAAGGACGGCACTTCCACAATAGCACCGTGCGCGGACCGGGCCGTGTCATCCGCCGCGGTGATGTGGTAGGTCGCGAGCGTATCGTTCGCCCCTCCCGGACCTAGAACAATGATGCGCCGTTCATCACCGCGCGCAAGGATGCGGAAATACCGCGCGTGCGCATTGGGCAACGGGTACCAGTCCGCCCGAGCTATTCCCCGGTCCTCCACGTGGGTGCATGCACCCGTAAGGAAAGCGAAGAGAACAAAAGACGCCGACCTCATTGCAGTTCGCGGAGCATGCGCAGCACCGTCTCCTTCACCGTATCGCGGCCCTTGGCGATGCCCCACGATCGCTGTTCCAACGCATGATCGGGCAGTTCCCCATGATCCGTTGCTCCTGTGGGCTGACCGCTGGGGAACAAGCGCACCAGGGGCACGTGTACCCTGACCCCAGCATTGGGCGTGGTCACCAGGAGTTCCCCGCCATCGGTGAAGCTCAACGCGTTGCTGCCGATCTCTTCACCCAAGATCCGGGCCCGGCCGGTGCGCTTTGCGAGCATCACCAGCAACGCAGCGGCATCACGGGTGGCTCCATCACAGACCACGAACACCCTGCCCGCGAAGGCCGCATCCATGGGCGACTTGAGTTCGAACCGTTCATCGCTTGGACGACCATCCATGGCACCCAACGGATCGATCACATAGTTCCTCCCGACCGAAGCATAGTACTCCGGGTTCGGAGCTGCCAATTCATAGTAGTGCGGGGGTGCCGCGCTGCGCGCTGTTATCCTTTGCACAGCTCTGAAAGGCTCTTGTGCGACTGTGGCGAATACGATCTCGGCCATCGCCGGGTCCTTGCCCGCCGAACCACGGAGGTCCAGCACAAGGGTATGCGCCTTGTTCTGCTCGAGTTCCTGAAGCATCGCCGCCAGGAACCTGCCGCTGTTCTGCCCCGCACGCTCGAGAGAGTCCGCTTCCAAGGTCCCGAGTGTCACCCAGACCGAACCACTCTCCGGCTCCCATTCCGCGCGCCAAGGCATCAGGGCCGCGCCGGCCGGTTTCCGCGACCGCGCGATCTCATCGCCTGTCATGGCGAATATGGTGCGCTCCTCTTCAACACCATCCACCTGAAGGTTCAACCGGAACATTGATGTATCACACGCCACACGGTTCAAGAGCACCGAAAAATCACGTTCGACCAAGTACCTGCCCAACGTTCGATTCGCGCCGTCAGCGACCACCAGATCCTCCATGCGCTCGATGATCGTCGCCATGGGCAGGGCATTGATCGCCAGGATACGCGCACCGGGCGGCAGGCTTCGGTAACCCTTCAATTCCTCCAACACGTGGATCCCATCCACAAGGAAGCGCACCTTCAGCGGGATCAGCGCCGCATCATGTCGCAAATGCTCCTGCGCAGCGATACCCAACTCGGGATAGCAATGTGAATCACCGATGGACCGGAAGAGCGGCATGAGCCGTTCCAGATACTGCCCGGCGGTCAACGGGACCGTGATCGAATCGACCACGCGATCGAACGCGGCGTCGAGTTCTTCTTTGGTAACGTACCGATAGGGGTCAGGATGCGCTTCGTGAACAAGAGCGCGCAGAACCTCGGTGTCAGCGCGCAATTTCTCAGGATAGTAGGCTGTTCCGTAAGGCCCACCCTGTGATCGAACGCTCCAGGAGATCCCAAGAAAAAGAAATATGCCCAGGGCCCTCAGCATGGTTCGATCGTAGCGGACCAAAGTTAGTTGACCATGGTGCGCCGCATGGGTCGATGACGAACAGGTATGAACAAGGGCGAAAGAAGAACCCCCTCCGTCAGGACGGAGGGGGTTCTTGATCATGGCGCGTTTCAGGCCTTCACAGCCACGCGCGGCGCGGCAGCAAGGGTTTCCGCGTTCACACCATCCTTGTACTTGGCGAAATTGTCATTGAACTGTTTGGCCAGTTTGTCGGCTGTCGCATCATAAGCGGCCTTGTCCTTCCACGCACCGCGTGGATCGAGGATCTCGGCCGGCACGTTCGGGCACGAAGTGGGGAAGCCCACGCCGAACACGGGATGTTCCGTGTAAGCGACCTGATCCAGTTCGCCCTTCAACGCAGCGGAGATCATGGCCCTGGTGAACTTCAATTTCATGCGCTCACCGGTACCGAAAGCGCCTCCGGTCCAACCGGTGTTGACAAGCCAGATGCGTACATCGTGCTGCTTCATTTTCTCACCGAGCATGTCGGCGTATTTGCCTGGATGCAAAGGCAGGAAGGCCTTGCCGAAGCAGGCGGAGAAGGTGGACTGGGGTTCGGTGACCCCTGCCTCGGTTCCTGCGACCTTGGCGGTATACCCGCTGATGAACCAATACATCGCCTGGCCCGGGGTCAATTTGCTGATCGGGGGCAGCACGCCGTAGGCATCGCATGTGAGGAAGAAGATGTTCTTGGGGTGACCACCAACGCTTGGCGCGGCAATGTTGTCGATGTGATCGATCGGGTAACTGACGCGGGTATTCTCGGTTTTCGAACCGTCCGCGAAATCGACCTTGGTGGTGCCTTCCTCGAACACGATGTTCTCCAGGATCGCCCCGAATTTGATCGCGCTCCAGATCTGGGGTTCCTTCTCAGCGCTCAGGTCGATACACTTCGCGTAGCAACCACCTTCGAAATTGAACACACCCTTGTCGCTCCACCCGTGTTCGTCGTCGCCGATCAAGCGACGGTCGGGATCGGCGCTGAGCGTGGTCTTGCCGGTTCCGCTGAGGCCGAAGAACACCGCGGTGTCACCGGCCGCGCCGATGTTGGCGCTGCAATGCATGCTCAGCACCTTGCGCTCCTGCGGAAGCACGTAGTTGAGTACGGTGAAGATGCCTTTCTTGATCTCGCCGGTATAACCCGTACCGCCGATGATGATCATCTTCCGGGTGAAATTGATCACCGCGAAATTGTGCTGGCGGGTCCCGTCCTTGGCTGGTTCCGCATGGAACTCGGGCACACAGACCACGTGCCAGTCCGGCTCGAAGGTCTCAAGCTCGGCATGAGTCGGACGCAGGAACATGTTACCCGCGAACATCGCACTTGCCGGTTGCTCGGCCACGACACGCACATTGAGGCGATACGTGGGGTCCGCACAAGCGTAGGTGTCCTTGATGTACACATCGCGGTTCATCAAGTAAGCGCACATCTTATCGTAGAGCGCATCGAATCGCGCCGGCTCGATGGGGAAGTTCACATCGCCCCACCACACGGTGCCTTCGGTCCTGGCATCCTTCACACAGAACTTGTCCTTGGGGCTGCGGCCGGTGAACTCACCGGTATCGATGGCCAGCGCACCACTGTCGGCGAAAACACCCTGACCGTTCAGGATGGCGTGCTCGACCAACTCTGCCGGTTCAAGGTTCCAATAGGCATCACCCACACGGCCCAAGCCGATCTTCGAGAGATCCGCGCTCTTCGGCTTCTTACCGAACTCGTTCATGTTCCTGATAATTGTGAATTGGACCGCAAAAATAGCCGGTTCCGGGTTCTTCGTTCCTAACGTCCGTCAGCTCCCCGTAAAGCCCTGAGCAACAGGACCGCCCAGCCAGCCATGAACAATAGTCCCCCCAGGGGCGTGATCGGCCCAAGGACCGGTGTGAGCGTCATGGTTCCCAGTACTTCACGGGTGCTCAGCAGGTAGAGCGAACCACAGAAGCAAACGATCCCTGCGAGGAACAGCCAACACACCGTGCGCCGTGTCCTGTCGGAGAGGCTCGAACCAAAGGCGGCTAGAAGCATAAGGCCAAGACCATGATAGAACTGGTACTCCACCCCGGTCCGCCATTGTGCCAATGCCTCCGGTGTCACACGTGTTTTCAAGCCGTGCGCCCCGAACGCCCCGAGGCCTACCGCGACCAGCAGTATCCCCGAGGCCAAAGCCAATGTTCTTCTATCCATGGCGCGAAGATCGGGTCGGAATGACAAAGCCCCCGGTTTGGACCGGGGGCTTTGTGCGATACGTTCCGTAGATCAGTGGGTACCCAACTTCTCCATTTCCTTCTCAAAGGTCTCCTTGAACTTCTCGTAGTCGTAGTCGATGCGCAGGCGCTCGTCACTGCTCAGACGCTCATTGTAGGCGGAGAGCAATTCCTGGGCGCTGAGTTCGATGGCCACGTAGCACTTGTAGTTACCGGTGCTGGCCACTTTCATCATCTTCTCGCAGATGGTCTTGGTACCCGTCAGTTGTTGGTCGACCACCTCACGGGCCAGGGCCTCGTAACGCTCACCCACCTCCTCACGGTTCTGCATCTCGCGGCTGTTCACGTAGTTGTCCACGACGGCTTTCACCTTGGTATTGATGGCGGCGGCCAGGTCGGCGCGGGCATTGCTCATCGCTTTCTTCTTGGCGGTGGCCTGGTCCATGCTCTCACCGAGGGCGTTCGCGCGGAACACTTTGTTGTCGGTGAAGTACTCGGGACCCGAGCACATCACTTTCACTTCGACCTCGCCGTCGGGAGGTGTCGTGGTCTCGGCGACTTTCTTCTTGCTTTTGCAGGCGGTCATAGCCCCGGACAGCATCAGCGCCGTCATCAGGACCGTCACAGTACGGTTGGTGGTCAAGGTTCTCATGGTTGTTGGACGTTGATGGTGTCTCTGGTATCGGGTGGTTTCCAATTGCGTGCCAAACTACGCAGCGAGCGCATTACCGCATCATTGAAGAGCGCTCATCATTGCTGGTACGAACTCCTTGCGGATATCGGGTACCGCCTTCTTGTAGGCCTCCAGACCGGCCTTCTCGAAACTCAGCTGCACGCCCTTCACACCTTGGCGGCCGCCTTCGTGCAGCACATCCTGCGTATGGCGGTCACGGAAACTGTAGCTCACATCGAGGAAGGCCGTGAAGAATCCGTTGGCCTCACCGCCCGGCCGCGTGCTGGCGTTCAATTGAAGCAACATATCACTATCAGCCTCGCGCTCCACGAACCGGAAGCCTTTGCGGGTGAGTTCCTCCCTGACCACCACGGACAGGCCTGCATCACCCACGGGTGCACCCAGGTTCGTCTCGATCGCGCGCATGAAGATCTTGGGCATGCGCAGGTCGATCACGGCACGCTTTTCAGGAACGGTCAGGCTGCTCATGAGCGCCTTCACCAGCGCGGGATCCAACTCCTTGCTGACCAACGAACGCACGTCAAGGCGTACGATCACTTCCTTCGCTCCTGCTTCCGGATCAACCCCTTGGACGGTGGATCGCACATGACCTTCCGCGTCCGTGTTCTTCTGTTCGGTCACCTTCCCCGTCAAGCCCGGGAATTCGACCACGATGGGCAGTTGCATCAGGTCGTGCGCACCGGAACCGTTGCTGAACGCTGCGGAGATGAGCAACTCCCGCTTGAAATGGTTCACATATGACAGTTCACAGCGCTCGGGCAGGATCTCCAGGCGCACCCCGCTGGTGAGCTTCTGTAGATCGTTGTACAACTCGTTGACCAGCGGTACCTGCCGTCCGTCCAGGTCAACGATGTCGTTCTCGCCCCAATAGTCCTTCATGGCGAGCAAGGCGCGCAGATCATGATCGAAGGCGCTCTTCAGGTCGCCGGAAGCGAGGCTCTCGTGCGAACGGGCGTGTAGGTCCCTCGCGCTTCCGATCGCCTGGGCCTTCTTCTCCGCCTTGATGCGCGCATGTTCCGCTTTCGACAAACGATAATAGGTCCAGTATTCCGTCGGACTCTCCCAACTGTCCATCAGTTCGAACCCCTCTATCTGCTCGCTCGTGGTGGTCTTGATGGTACCTGTGAAGGATTCATCGAAGTGACTGCGCTGGTCGAGCGTATAGAGCAGGCTGTTGCCCTCGACGGTGACGCTGATCTCGCTGGCGAGGTCGTTCAATGCGTTCTTCTTCGCGGTCTCCTGGTAGTCGGGTCGGCTCTTGCTCGCGAGGCCAACGCCGATGTAGTACATCCCGTTCGAAGGACGTGCACGCACCCAGTCAGGTCGCGCAGCCTCGGTGTTCACCTCCGTTTCAACAGGGGCAACCACCTGCTGCTTCCCCTTGCACGCCATAAGCGCGACCGAGAGAAGGATCGCTGTGCGCAGGGTCATGGGAGTTTCGCATTGAGGTCCTGCTGGATGGTGCCGGACATGTCCGAGCAGGCCGTGCGCAGGATCTCGCTGCTGAGGGTGGTGATGGGCTTCACCTCACGCGACGCGCTCAGCAGTCCGCGCAGTTCACGGCGCCCGCGATCGCTGATGTCAACAACGCCGTTGGTCATGGGCAAAAGCGCATCGCGGTTGCCCTCGTAGCTCGCGTAATAAGCGTGGTCCTCGGTCTGCTTTTCCACCACGCGACTCACCAGCACCTCGCCGGTTTCAAGCGAGACCAGTCGGTATGAAAAGGTCAGGTAGACCTTGTTCTCCTGGTAATACTCACTGTAACGCGCCGCCTTGTACTTGGTCACATAGTACTTCTCACCCGTTTCCCGGTTGGTCTGTTCCACGCGGTAGGATTCGAAACCATCCTTGGTGCTGCGTCGCACATTGCCCGGCTCCTCCCGGTAATCCACAAGCACACCCATTAGCACGGCCTGCGCACCGATCAGGTTACCCACGCGCACCGCGGTCTGTTCGTCCACCACACCACTCAACCCAAGACGCTGCTCCTCCAGGATCCGATCGATGTTCTCGCGATCGACCACCTTTAGGAATGGGTCGCCGGTGCTCGTAAGGGCGGTCATCGCATAGGCCTGCACCTTCGCCGCCATGGCGTTCCCTTTCTGTTCGCTGGTGAAGGGAAGCACCGCGACGGTGAACTGCCCCTTGGTGATACACTCCTGGCGTAAGGCCGGAGCATCCTTGTACCCGCTGTCCTTCGCGACCACCTTGCTCAAGGCATCGTGGGCCTTGCGGTAGTTCCCCGCTTCCAGATCAGCCTTACCGGCGCGGTAGAGCGGTTCGAGGTAGGCCACGGATTGCAGGCTGCTCGCATCCTTGTAATTCGGTTCCAACTTGGCGATGCGGGCGAACACGGCCTCTGCGCCTTTGAAATCCTGCTTCTCCATCAATCCCTGGCCCTCCGTGTAGAGTTCAACCAGGTACTCGCCCTTTACCTGCTCGAAGTCGGTCTTGTAGTGATCGGGGATCTCCAGGATCACACCAGCGCGCTCCACACGTTCCTGGTAAGCCTTGGCATCCAGGTATGCAGCCACAGCATCGCCTTTCGACGATCCCACGGCCATCGCCTTGAAGAACACGCCCAACTTATCGGTGAGCAATTGTTGGCCGGTCTTCTTCAACCCGATCTTGGCATCGGTGTTCTTCCCGTTCCTCACCACGGACTGCAGGTACATATCCGCTGCTTCTGCATACAGCCCCGCAGCGTCCAATTTGGCGGCCTTCTTGGAAAGCGGCTTGGAGCCCGTGCACCCCGCAAAGAGCACGAGCGCAAGGACAAGGATGGATATGGAGGACAGGGTTCGCATGGTGCGAGGTGGTCAGCCTGATAAGGCCGGTGATCAGCGCGACTGGATGTAGGTGTTCAGCTCCTCGATCGAACTGTCGAAGCCGAACGCATCGTTCACCCGGTAGTAATTGCCGATATCGTAGGTGCGGTCATAAGCGTACTTCGCGAACTCCAATTTGGTATCCTCGAAACCGAACACACCCATGATGCCCTTCACCTGGTCGACGGTGAAGCAGCGATCACGCCCCACCTGCTTGGCCGTGGTCATCTTGGTCTCCTCGAAGCCCTTGCTCTCGATGCTCTTCTTCGCTTCGGCGAATTCACTCTCGCTCATTGGCCAGCCGCAACCTATCGGGCCACTGTAGCCGGGCATATGGTACACCTCTGGTTCGCTCACGGGCTTTACCGGCTCCGCTGGGGTCATGGTCATCGCACCGGTGGTGCCATTGGAGGAGGTCGTATGCGTGGTGGTGGTGGTCGTTGTCGTGTGGCTTGTGGTGCTCGTGCCGGTGGTCCCGTTCGTGCCCTCGGTGACACCAACGTTCATGTTGATGCCCACACCATTCACTCCCATGTTGAAGTTCACGTTCTCACCCGTTCCCATCTCGTCACCGGTCTGCTCCACGACCGTCGTCGTGGTCACCTGATCGACACCACCGACGCTCATGGTCTGGGTAACGCCAGTAGTGTTGGTAGCGGGTGCGGGGGCTGGATCCTCCTGGAAGGTGGCAGGCTTCGGCTTCACAGGCTCCGACGCGGCCGCGGTGCCCAAGGAAGCCTGGCCCGTTGGGCGCAACACACGTTCACCCTTCTTGTTCGTGGTGATCATGATGGTGTATTCCATACCCAGTGGAAACATGCCCGGCTTGCGTAATTGCGGGATCCCGGCGTCCTCGAACTTGATCATCACCATCGGTGATTCGGTACGGATGCCTGTGGCAACGACACGCGTCGCTGGAGCAGAGTTCTTCACATCACCATCGATGATGAGCGTGAACTTGGTGCCGTCGTCGGTGAAGAATACCAGGTCGCTGGTCTGCGCCTGTGCGAACGAAGCGCTGAACAGGGCTGCGAAGGCGAAGGTGGAAAGGTGCTTCATGGCCGGTGGTTGTGAGGGTGGCGAAGATAAATGTTGGTGCGGGGCAGGCAAGCCCTATGCCAAAGGGTGGAATCACCCGGCAGGCCGGTCGCACGGATGATCGACCCCTTCCTTCGCATCTTCGCGCCTCGTAAAGGTCCGTCCCGCTGAACACATGCGCAAGATCCTCATCCTCGGTGCCGGTCGCAGTGCCTCCTCACTGATCCACTACCTGATCACCCACGCCGACCAGCAGGAGTGGCGGATCACCGTGGCCGACAAGGACGGTGTACACGCGAAACGACTGGTGCATGAAGGACCCGAGGTCGCCGAGGGTGTCTCGTTGGACGCGAGTGATGGTATCCTTCGTGCTGAACTCATCGCCCGGCACGACCTTGTGATCAGCATGCTGCCTGCGTTCATGCACATGGACGTATTGAAGGACTGCCTTCGCCTGAAGAAGCATGTGATCACGCCCAGTTATGTGCCCGACGCCCTTTGGCCGTTGGATGCTGAGTTCAAGAGCGCGGGGCTGATCGTGCTGAATGAGATGGGCTTGGATCCAGGCATCGATCACATGAGCGCCATGCGCATCCTGGATCGCATCCGTGCGGAAGGCGGCCGGATGGAGGCGTTCGAGAGTTACTGTGGTGGTCTTGTGGCGCCGGAGAGCGATGACAACCCGTGGGGCTATAAATTCAGTTGGAACCCGCGCAATGTGGTGCTGGCCGGGCAGGGTGGTTCGGCGAAGTACATCCGCGACGGTGTGACGAAGTACATCCCTTACCACAAACTCTTCACGCAAACCGTGAGCATCGAGGTGCCGGAATTCGGTGCATTCGATGGCTACGCGAACCGCGATTCGCTCAAGTACCGCAAGGCCTACGGCATTGAAGGGATCCCCACGCTGTTGCGGGGAACCTTGCGCAAGGCAGGCTATTGTGCCGCTTGGGACGCCTTCGTTCAGTTAGGCTGTACGGACGACAGCTTCGCGATGGAACTCTCCGCCAGTGCGACATGGGCCGACTACCTCAACGCCTTCCTCCCCGGAGATCAACACAACATCCGATCACGCGTGGGGGCCTACCTCGGTCTCAAGGAGCATGGAGAGGTGATCTCAAAATTGGAATGGCTCGGGCTCTTCGACCCAACCCCTACCGGCGTCTCCGGGTTATCGCCAGCGGCAACATTGCAACACCTTCTGGAACAGAAATGGAAACTTGGTCCGGACGATAAGGACCTGGTGGTGATGTGGCACCGTTTCCGCTATTCGGTGGAGGGGCAGCACCAGGAGATCCACGCTTCGCTCGCCGTGATTGGCCAGGACCAAACACATACTGCGATGGCCCGGACCGTGGGCCTTCCCATCGCGATCGCGAGCAAACTTGTGTTGAACGGGAAGATCGAGGATCGCGGCGTGCTGCTTCCGCTGAAACCGGCGATCTATGACCCGGTCCTCAATGAACTGGAAAAGCTGGGGATCGTTTTCCGCGAGGACGCGGTGGAAGTGTGATCGCTCAGAAATTCAGCATCAGGTCGCTGATCAACGCCCGGTATTCCGGCGTGTAATCGAACGGGCCGGTGGCCTCGACCATGAGCATGGTTTCTTCAAGCGCTCTTCCCGACCGATCGAGTTCCAACAACACACGTTTGGCCGGTCGATGTGCCACGTAGCGCACCACGCAACGTCGTGTTGGCCCCAGCTCAATACGCGAAGCTTCCCTTAGGAACTCCGCTTCACGGTTCAATGGAATGATCACCGCGAAGCGTCCCGCTGGACCCAACAGTCGAGCCACCGAATCGAGCAATTCCGCGAAGAGCAGTTCGCCGCTATGCTTTGCCAATCCGATGCGATCATCCGGTGAAGTGGAATATCCAGCGTAGTACGGCGGGTTGCAGATGATGAGGTCGTACGGTTCGCTCGTGCTCATGCGCCGCACGTCCATCCGATGCACACGCACCCGATCGGCCCATGGGCTTGCGGCGGCGTTCTCGGCGGCTTGCGCTGCGGAAGCGTCATCGATCTCCACCGCATCAATGTGCGCTGTTGTGTTGCGTTGTGCAGCGATCAACGCGAGCAGGCCGGTGCCGGTGCCGATATCGAGTATGCGCACAGCACCGTCATAATTCACCCACGCACCGAAGAGCACTCCGTCCGTGCCCACCTTCAGGCCGCAGCGATCCTGACGGATAGTGAACCGCTTGAAGCGGAACTCGGGCTTCGGCATAAACGGTTACGCTCTGTAGAGGTCGACCAGCCCCGGCGGCGTCCGCACCAGGATCGTGTTCTCCTCCGGATCCACACCGAGGATCATCTCCCCGGCGAGCGGCACCATCACTTCCTGTTCGCCGCGCAACACGACAAGTACCGGGTTCTTCGCCGAACCTTCGATGCCGGTGACCTCACCAAGATCGCCATGCTCTTCATCGCGTACGAGCATACCGATGAACTCCTCCGGGTCCCAGCTTTCATCGCTCCCATCGGCCAGCAGGCCGGGCGGTGCATAGAGGTCGCAACCAACAAGGACACCTGCGCTCTGTGGATCATGGAAGTCCTCGAACTTCACAAGCACCCCTGCCCTGCCTTGATCACGCAGGCCGCTGAAGAAGAACGGCACCTTCTGGCCATCGATGTCCACGAAGAACGAACCTGCATGCACAAGGTCATCGAGATCGATGTCCTCCAGATGTACGGTCAACTCACCCTGGTGTCCCCAAGGCTTGCCCAGTCGTCCGATCAGGTGGAGGCTTTCCAGGTCCATGGTCGGAAGTTAGGAAGTCCAAGGGCCGAATAACAAGGAAGCCCGGATCAAGCCCATGAACTCAGCGCACGTACGCGGTCACTTTGCCGCCAGGTGTACGATGTCCACCGGGGTAGAACGCACCCACCTTGATCCGCTCGCCGATGAGGAACTGGGAAACGTCCGCGACGACGCGTTGCTCCGTGGCACGGATGACGAGTTCGGCCGTGGCCTCCGCATCGTTGCCCGCGCGATGGTGAACGAGCGGGATCCCATGGCGCACGCACAGCGACTTCAAGTCGTTCTTCGGGAAGCCGGGCCAAACGCGCTTGGCCATGTTGACACTGCAGAAGTATTGGAACGTTGGATGATCCAACTCGTGGCTCGCCAGAGTGCTTTGCAGCACGCCCATATCGAAACTCGCGTTGTGCGCCACCACGGTGGCGCCGTTGAGCAGATCAGCTACTTCCTCCCAGATCCCTTCCCAACGCGGTGCTTCAGCAACATGCTCCGGTCGAATCCCATGCACGGCCACGTTCCACGGATTGAAGTGGGGCCAGTAACGCGGTTTGATCAACCAGTTGCGCACCTCGCGCACCACGCCACCACGTACCACTGCGATGCCCAACTCGCAGGGGCTGTCCAACTGGCCCGTGGCCGTCTCGAAGTCGAGGGCAAGGAAATCCATGACCGCAAATGTGCGATACACGGATGGTAACAAGAGAACAAACAAGGATCGACAGATATCTTCGTTGATACGACCACAATGCGCCTCCACCTTTTTGCCTTCGTCCTCCTAGGGGCCAGTGCTGGGCATGCCCAGTCCACAAACCAGGAGAGCAGCGCCAAGCATTGGTGGCTTGGGGCACAAGTCTCACCGGATGTGGCCTATCGTACGCTTTATCTCATCGAGCACAACTCCACCACCGAGGCTATCGTGGATGCCCGCGACCGGTCCGAGGTACCTCGCTTGGCCCTCACCGCACAACTCTTTGCAGGGCGCACACTGAACAAGCGGTTCAGCATGGAACTGGGTCTGGGCTATGCTTTGCGCGGATGGCAAGTGGACGTTTCGACACTGACCTATGGTGACCCGCTCGATCCGCGACGGGGCTTCATTTATGAGAGCGCAGATGACGTAGGGCCCATCCTCGAAGAACTCCATTATCTCATCATGCCCGTCAGGGCGGTCTGTACACTGGGAAATGGACGGTTAAGGTCGATCAGTTCCTTAGGCTTCTCCGCTGACCTCCTGTTCCAAGCGTACCACATCAGCGTCATCAATGGAGAGCGCACAAAGACCGAACAGGACGGTTACGCTACGTTCAACATTACTCCGACGGCGAGCACCGGGATCGCCTACACACTAGGTGCGAGGGGTGAGCTGCGGGCCCAACCCACATTCAGTTACGGAGCGCTCAACATCCGTACTGACGACCCGATAGGTGGGCGACTCTGGAACGCAGGCCTGGTCTTCGGCTACACTCGTCGTCTGTGACCCCCCGTCTTGGGACTGGGCAGCGACCGGCCAAGCTAGAGCTTCACCACCTCCGCATCCGCCAAGGCCTGGTAGAGCTTCTTCTCGGTGGCCTCGCTCACGTTCACCAGCGGCAGGCGCATGGTGTCGTCGCAGATGCCGAGCACTTTCAGCACGTACTTGATGCCACCCGGATTGCCCTCGACGAAGAGCAGGTTGATGACCTCGATCAGTCGAAGGTGCTCGCGACGGGCTGTTCCCAGATCGCCCTGCAGCGCGGCTTGCACCAGCGTGCTGAACTCTTCCGGCAACGCATTCCCGACCACGCTGATCACTCCCTCACCGCCCAATGCGATGATCGGCAGCGTGAGCGCATCGTCTCCGCTGATCACCATGAAGTCCTTCGGGCGGTACTTGAGGATCATACCGATCTGGTCCAGGTTGGCGCTGGCCTCCTTGATGGCGATGATGTTCGAGAAGTCCTTTGCTAGGCGGAGCGTCGTCTCGGCGGTGATGTTGCTACCCGTTCGCCCCGGTACATTGTACAGGATGATCGGTCGCATGCTGGCCTGTGCGATGGCCTTGTAGTGCTGGTAGATCCCTTCCTGCGTCGGCTTGTTATAGTAAGGACTCACGCTGAGGATGGCATCTACACCATCCATCTCGAAGCCTTGCAACGACTCAATGACCTCCGCGGTGTTGTTCCCGCCCACGCCGAGTACGATCGGCACACGATTGCGCACCACGCTGATCACCTGCGCCAGGAGCTGGTGCTTCTCGTCCTTGGTGAGCGTGACGCTTTCTCCGGTGGTGCCCATCACCACCAGATAGTCCACACCACCGACGATCTGGTGCTCGATCAGCTTCTCCAGACCAGCGTAGTCGATCTGGCCATTGGACCGGAAGGGCGTGACAAGTGCGACCCCGAGGCCGCGGAAACGATCATCCATCAGTTGAGGGAGGGTTCGGGTTTGGAATTCACCATGAGCAGGTAGTGGTGGATCTGCTGGATCATCTGGGGCAGGCTCTGCGAACCCGCCATGTCGATCATCATGTCCAGGATACGCTTGTTGCTCTCACTGTATCGGCCCACCTTGAACCGCGCCCTGCTTTTCGCCATGATGTATTGTATGGGCAGGCGGTCCTCCATGGTGAGGTCGATGATGATCTCGTACTCCTCGGCCATGAAATTCTGCACGGTGTTGCCCTGCGGGATCCGGTACCAGTTCAGGTCCTTCTGGCAGATCGCGTCGAAGTTGAGCTTGGCGTGCAGGTAGTGCGGCATCACCTTTTGGTCGCTGTAACCCAGCGCCATGATCGTACTGATGCCCAACTCCTCCTTGATCCGCTTCACGTAGTTGCGCACGTGGTTGTGGGCTGCTTCGTCCTCCACCACATAGACGATGGCCACCTTGCGCGTCATGGCCAGATTGCGGGCAATGGGCTTGCGGTCCGCTGGCAGATCGCGCAACAGACGGCGTATGCCCATCCACTCCTTCAGCCGGTCGAACAGTTTCATCCTTCTATCATCCGCTTGAATTCCTCTTCACCGATCACCGGTACGCCCAATTGCTCAGCCTTCGTCCGCTTCGCAGGCCCCATATCCGCACCGGCCAGCACATAACTGGTCTTGCTGGA
This sequence comes from Flavobacteriales bacterium, assembly GCA_039933875.1. GTDB lineage: Bacteria > Bacteroidota > Bacteroidia > Flavobacteriales_F > PHOS-HE28 > PHOS-HE28. Next base: position 16,689 of record JBDTNF010000041.1, read on the forward strand.
AATGGAACCTGACACTTTCCCACCATTGCTTTCTATGGCTTCCTTGATGCCGTCGCGGCTGAAATTCTGGAAAACACCAGAGACCACGAAGGTCAGTCCTTTCAGCTTATCTCCCACAACGACCACTTCCGAGGCGTCCAGCTCCATGCGCACCCCGTTCTTCCGAAGGCGCTCGATGACGGCCCTGTTCCCTTCCACCACGAAGAAATCCACGATGCTCTCGGCGATGACCGGACCCACCTCGTCGATACCGGCCAGATCGATCGGGGTCATCGCTGCGAGCCGGTCAATGCTGCCCACTGCCCGGGCGATCTTCTTCGCCACCGTCTCGCCCACATGCCGGATGCCCAATGCGAAAAGCACCTGCTCGAACGGTATGCGTGTACTGGCGGCGATGCCCTCCACCACTTGCTGTGCGCTTTTCTCTCCCCAGCCTTTGCCAAGCTCCAGCAGCTGCTCCTTCTTCAGGTCATAAAGGTCGGCAATGTTGTGGATGAGACCGGCCCGGAAAAGCTCCTCCACCGTCTCACCGCCCAGCCCATCGATGTCCATGGCTTTGCGGCCCACGAAGTGTTCGATGCGACGCGTGATCTGCGGGGGGCACAGATGCTCATTGGGGCAGTAGTGATGGGCTTCTCCTTCCAACCGGATCAACGGCGTACCGCATTCCGGACACTCCTTGGGGAACACCACCGGCTTCGCACCCTTTGGACGTTGACCAAGCTCCACACCCATGATCTTCGGGATTATCTCCCCGCCCTTCTCGACGACGACCATGTCCCCGATGTGCAGGTCGAGCTTGGCGATCTGGTCGGCGTTGTGCACCGAGGCTCGCTTGACCGTCGTACCGGCCAGCAGCACGGGTTCCAGTTCGGCAACAGGCGTTACGGCTCCGGTCCTTCCCACCTGGTATGCGACGTTGTTCAAGCGAGTGACTGCCTGTTCCGCTTGGAACTTATAGGCGATGGCCCAACGCGGGCTCTTGGCCGTAAGGCCCAACTCCTCCTGGATGCGCAGGTCGTCCACCTTGACCACGATACCATCGATGTCCATCTCCAAGGTGTGGCGTGCCGTGTCCCAGTGATCGATGAAAGCCATGATGCCTTCCACGGAATCGGCACGCTCGATGAAGCGACGTTTCGGATCCGGCGTCTTGAAGCCCCAAGTGTGGGCCGCTGTGATGTTCTCGAAATGGCTGCGCGTGGGAAGTGAAGGACCCTGGAGCGTGTAGATGAAATTGTCCAATCCACGCCGGGCGACATCCTTCGGGTCCTGTTGCTTCAGGGATCCGGCGGCCGTGTTGCGCGGGTTGGCATAGAGTTCCTCGCCTTCCTTGGCGCGCTCGGCGTTCAACTTATCGAACTGGGCCCGCATGAAGAGGATCTCGCCACGTGCTTCCAACTCCTTTGGAAAATCACCCCGCAACTTCAGAGGGATCGAACGCACCGTGCGCACGTTGGCGGTGATGTCGTCCCCCTTCTCGCCATCACCGCGGGTCACCCCGCGAACGAGTTCACCGTCCATATAGCTCAAGCTGATCGCGACGCCATCGTACTTCAATTCCATTACATACATGGTGGTGCCGATCTCTTTCTCGACCCGTGCCACGAACTCGGCCACCTCCTCGCGGCTATAGCTGTTGCTTAAAGAGAGCATAGGGTAACGATGCACCACCGTGGTGAACGCCTTGGTGATGTCGCCACCCACACGTTGCGTCGGACTGTTCGGCGAGGCGAGATCCGGCCATTCCTTCTCCAGCGCTTCCAACTCCTTCAATTTGAAGTCGAACTCCTGGTCCGTGATGGTCGGCGCGGTCAGTACATAGTACCGATGGTTGTGCAACTCAAGTTCGTCGCTCAGTTGCCCGATCCGATCCGCCGCATGCTTACGATCCATGTTCCTTCTTGAATTCGCGTTTTACACGCTTGATCATCTCTCCCACGCGTATGCCTGCCTTGAAGTAATACGTCCAGTCGCTGAGCACAATGGTGGTCTGGTGATCCGCGGCCAACACGTAGCGATAGCCACCACCCACCCCGATGAACAACCACCAGAACAAATTGTAATCGGTGTGCAACGATAACTCGATCGGGACAAGTTCGTTCGTTGAGTAGGCGATGAGCGAACCATCGGGCTCGCGGTAGCTCTTGCGGTAGTTGCCCAACCCGATGGACAAGGGCACTCCGATCTGCCAGCGTTTTGAATCCAGCAGGATCCTTTCATAGGTGAGGGTGGCGAAATCGAAATGCGTAACCACCTCGCGTGCCCCCAATTCACCGAGATCGACGCTGGGCTGTACATAAGGATCGCCAAGCCCATAGAAGCCCAGGGCGATGATGTCCTTGTCGCGTTGTGCACCCAGGCGGAACCCATAGAAACGCACGGACTCCGTATTCACGAACGTCCGCCGGAAATCGAAGTTGAACAACACACGGAACCCGGCCTTCCGTTCCGTGATCGTCCTGATCGTGTCCTGCGCGAGCATGCTGGGCGCGACCGCGATGCCCACAATGAAAAGAAGGGTGCGCAAGTTCATCGCCGGGCGTGGATGAATCGTTGGTTCCCGCTGAGGTCGTTCAATACCTCCACCGAAGTGTACCTCAGTTCGGCGAGCAGCGCACCAACCCCTGCCGCGTGGAACCAGTGTCCTTCGAACCAGAGGTGACCTCCTTCGACGAGCACGTCCTTCGCTTTTGTCGCGATCACCCGGTAGAAAAGCAGCGGATCTTCGTCCTCCACGAAGAGCGCCAGATGCGGTTCATGGTCACGCACCTGTTCGCTCAATCCCATCTCCTCCGCCCTTGGCACGTAAGGCGGATTGCTCACCACCAGGTCGAATCGTCCGAGACTGGTCGGATCTTCCTTCAGGATATCGTGAAGCACCCACTCCACTTCCAGGTCGTTCAACGCCCCGTTCCGCCGGGCGATCTCCAAGGCCACGGGGGAAACATCGGTGGCAAGGACGGTCGCGTTCGGGAAAGCACGCTTCACGGCCAGACCGATGCAACCACTTCCCGTTCCGATATCGAGGACCCGGGATGGCCCGGGATCATACCTTACTATATGGTCCACCATTTCCTCGGTCTCAGGCCGGGGGATCAGCACACCGGGACCGACACCGATCCGCAATCCGTGGAAGTCGACCTCCCCCAAAACGTATTGCATCGGTTCACCGGCACGCAATCGTTTCAACGGCAGGTAGACCTTCAGCAGTTCCGATTCGCTCAGCGATCCGAACTTCCGGATCTCCATCTGCGACACATCCCATCCCAATCGCTCATGGAAGACCGTCCGCACTATAGCCTTCACCTCACCTGCGGAATAGCGGTCGGCGAGTTGGGCTTGATACTGCTCAAGCACGGAAACGACACGATTGTCGGGGGTGCGCACGCGGGCAAAAGTAGCGGGCCACCCGTGCACGGCTTGCGCGTTGGGATCGATCAACTTTGCGCCCGCTCACTGGACCATGGCCGACCACGATCGCTGGATGCACCGCTGCCTGCAACTCGGCCGACTGGGGGCGGGTGGCGCCGCGCCCAACCCGATGGTGGGTGCCTTGCTCGTCCAGGACGAACGTGTTCTTGCCGAGGGTTGGCACAAAGAAGTGGGCGGTCCGCACGCGGAAGTGGAGTGCCTTCGCGACTTTGGCCCGCAACCGATCCCGGGTGATGCGGTGATGTACGTTAACCTCGAACCCTGTTCTCATCAGGGCAGGACCCCACCATGTGCCGACCTGCTGATCGAACGTGGGGTGAGGCATGTGGTGATCGCCAACGCCGATCCATTCCCTGAAGTAAGTGGGCGCGGCATCGAACGGCTTCGAGCAGCAGGCGTCGACGTGATCACCGGACCGCTCGAAGCGCAAGCCCGATGGTTGAACCGGCGCTTTCTTACCTCTATTGAGCAAGGCAGGCCATACATCATCCTCAAGTGGGCACATAGCAGTGACGGCTTCCTGGACGATCATGGGAAGGCCGCTCATATCAGCTCACCGGAAACGGATGTGCTTGTGCATAAATGGCGTAGTGAAGAGCAGGCGATCCTGGTCGGCAGCCGCACGGTGATCAATGATGATCCGCAGCTCACGGTCCGACACATCGAAGGCCGTTCACCCCTTCGCATTGTGATCGACAGGGAGAACAGAGCGCCCAAAACGTCCAAGCTGTTCGATGGCTCGGCTCCGACCTTGCTGATCACGAACCGGACACGGGGAGATGTGGACGCCGAACAGCACGTGATCGGAACGCTCGATGACCCGATCGATGCATTGATGGGCGAACTCCATCGGCGCAGCATCCGCTCATTGCTCGTTGAAGGCGGTGCCGAACTCCTGATGCATTTCATTGAACGCGGCGCGTGGGACGAGGCACGTGTGATCACTGGTGCACCGGTGCTCGGAAGCGGCACAGCGGCCCCGACCCTGGCAGGATCACCAGCCCGTTCGACCACCCTGGAGGGTGACCGCATCGACTTCCATGTTCGTACGGGCTCTGCTTTCTCTACTGCATGTGCCACGCAAGTCACGATCCCTTGGTGATCCCTTCGATCGGACCTCCATGGATCGGTACCTCACCCTGGCCGGAAACGGCGAAGCCACCATCAGGGAACGCGCCAGTCGTTTCATCGGGATCGCTTTCCACATGCCGGACGAAGCCTCGTTCAAGGAACGTCTTGCATTGCTCACCCGCGAGCATCATACCGCCAGTCATTTGTGCTACGCATGGGTGCTTGGTGAAGCGGGTGATGTGACGCGCGCGAACGACGCTGGTGAACCTTCCGGCACTGCGGGCCGGCCGATCCTGCGACGTATCCAGCAACTGCACGTCACCTTCACCGCCGTGATCGTGGTGCGCTACTTCGGTGGCACGTTGCTCGGAAAAGCAGGCCTCGTGAACGCCTACGGTGAAGCCGCCCAGCTCGCACTGCAACAAGCACCGCGTGTCCAATGCATCGCGCGCACATCCGTCGTGGTGCGTTGCGGATATGCGCAGGTGGAGTCCGTTCGGAAGGATGCGCTCACCAACGAAGGCGAGGTGCTGGACAGCACCTTCGGCGATGCCTGCATGCTAACGGTCGCGCTGCCGCGCGACAGCGTCGCGGCTATCGTTGAACGCTGGCGAACGCAGGGGATCGAAGCGACGATCAACGATCAGCGCAAGTGAACCGCCAATGCATCGAGCAACGCGACCGGCGCGCGGCACGGTTTCATCGTGGCGCGATCAACGAACACCAGGGTCGTGCTCGCCTCGGTGAGCAGTTCACCCGATGGTGAAAGCACTTCGTAACGGAACACGACGCGCACCGAAGGCATCGCTTCGATGATCGTGCGCACGGTGATGAGATCATCGTAGCGCGCGGGTTGGTGATAGGTCACATGCAGATCATGCACAGGCAGCATCACGCCCTGTTCTTCGAGCCGGCGGTAAGGGAAGCCAAGGCTGCGCAACGCCTCCACCCGACCGACCTCCAGGAACTCCGCGTAGTCGCCGTAGTAAACGAAGCCCATCTGGTCGGTCTCGCCGTAACGAACGCGTATCGAAGTCTCGTGGATGAACATCGCTGGCAAGGTAGAACGTGCCACGGAAAGCCTGTGCGCACAAGGAGTTGCTACGAGCGTTGGCGGCATCGTATCTTCGAGGCACGCCGACCGTGATCATCGTTGCATATCCCTTCCCACTTGTCCATCCGACCTGCTCGCGTTGTTGTGCTCTGTTCATCGTTCGCGGAACAGGGGTGTATGTACGTGTTCCGTTCGATCTTCGCAAACCCGCGTCCAGCAAGGCGCACCGGTGAGCCCTTCGCGCGTTACGCACAAATGTTTTTTTCATCACCCTCAAGTATCGTCGAGCTTTTTTTTTTCACTTTCTTCGATCCATATTTGCGCCCCTTGCCAGTGACTCGATCCACCTCCACGAACGCGGCACGCAAGGAGCGACCAACCACCAACCCTAATCACTGACCCGCTAATGAAGAAAGACCACGAGAAGATCTGGGACAGGTGTCTGGAGGTGATCAAGGACAACGTCAGCCAGCAGAGTTTCAAAACCTGGTTCGATCCGATCCAGGCGCTGAAGCTGCAGGACCACGTGCTCACCATCCAGGTGCCCTCGCAGTTCTTCTATGAATGGCTGGAGGAACATTACATCGGATTGCTGAAGAAGATCATCCGCAAGGAATTGGGTAACGAAGGGCGTCTGGAGTATTCCATCATCATGGAGAACGGCTTCCAGAGCGCCAACCCGTACACCGTGAGAGTACCGACGAGCAACGCACGCGAGGTGAAGAACCCGGCCGTGTCACTGCCCATCGATGTCGCGAACAGCCCGATCAAGAACCCCTTCATCATTCCCGGCCTCCGCAAGATCAAGGTCGAGAGCCATCTCAATGCCAACTACTCCTTCGACAATTTCATCGAAGGGGACTGCAACCGATTGGCACGCAGCGCCGGTTTCGCCGTTTCGCAGAAACCCGGAGGCACCGCGTTCAATCCGTTGTTGGTCTATGGTGGCGTCGGGTTGGGCAAGACGCACCTCGCTCACGCCATCGGCATCGAGATCAAACGGAACCATCCGGACAAGACCATCCTGTATGTGCCTGCTGAGAAGTTCACGCAGCAGTTCATCGAAGCTGTCAAGAACAACACCGTCGGTGACTTCTCGCAGTTCTACCAGATGATGGACGTACTCATCATCGACGATGTGCAGTTCCTCGCGGGTAAGGAGAAGACGCAGGATGTGTTCTTCCATGTCTTCAACGCCCTGCACCAGGCGGGCAAGCAATTGGTGATCACCAGTGACAAGGCACCCGTTGAGATGGCCGGCATGGAACAGCGCCTCCTCTCCCGCTTCAAGTGGGGTTTGAGCGCCGACCTCCAGACACCCGGTCTCGAAACGCGCATCGCCATCCTGGAGAAGAAGATGTACGCCGAAGGCATCGACCTGCCCAAGGAAGTGGTGGAGTACCTCGCATACAGCATCACCACCAACATCCGCGAACTGGAAGGCGCCATGATCAGCCTCATCGCGCAGAGCTCATTGAACAAGAAGGCGGTGACGCTCGATCTCGCGAAGCAGATGATCGACAAGTTCGT
>JBDTNF010000042.1:0-9175 GCA_039933875.1 Flavobacteriales bacterium
ACGGCCCGTGCATCTTCAGGTAGATATCGAAGGTGATCGGCCCTTCCTGGTCGGCCTTGAAGTTGGTGTGCCAGTAGTTGTTGAGGGCGTAGAGGTAGAGGGTGCTGCTGCTCTTCGCCTCCGTCTTCCAAGCCTTGTATAGCTCAGGGTTGGTGCCTCTGCCGGGGTTCACCTTGCGCTCGCCCACCATCTCGCCGACCTCCCAGATCGCGCCTTGTGGGCACACGATGGTGACGCCCATCGTGTCGTTGCTCACATCGATCCAGCGTTGGGCGCAGAAGAAGTCGTTGTTGCTTCCGGGGATGCGACCGCTCTCGGGTGTGATGCAGGTATCGCTGATGCCAATGCGAACGGTGGCTTTGGGGATGTTGAAGGGCAGAGCGAGGTGGTAAGATCTCTTGTCGCGCTTGGCCGGTATCCCGATCGTGTATCGCAGATGGAGGTATTCCCCCTGATCAGGGGCAGCCCAAGAGATATCTGACAGCAGTTCGCGTGTGGAAGAGGGGTCGAGACCATCCACCACTGTCCATCGGAGATCCTTGGCGGGCGCGGGTGGCATCTCAGGCGAAAGCGCGACGGGAGACATATGGCTGCCGCGTTCGAGTTGCAGCACATACCACATCGCACTATCCGCGAACGCTTTCTTGTACGCCCATTGCTCGGTGGTGAACGGCGCATCCGGTTCGCTGATGCTGTTCCATGATCCCCATGTGTGCTCGTGCCACATCACGATGCTCCGCTTGGCGCGATAGAGCAAATGGGGATCGAGCGGCTTGCCGTGGAGCTCCGCGGATCCGATCAGGTTGCAAAGACGTGCGCTGTACACGCGCATCCACCCTTCCTCGTCCGCCGTGCTATAAGCCCCATCCTCCCAATAGGGCGTGAAGTCACCGCTCCACGTAGGTATGCTCCTGCCATATTTCATTTCGAAGAGCTGCATCATGTTGGCCGCGTTCGCTATGATCAACCGCGGTGAACGATAACGCTCGTTCCAGTCGCGCACGAAATCGCTGAGGGTGCTGTCCACCGGGCCGTTGTCGCTCACGATGTTGTAGCGCCACTGCACCATGTCGTAGGGATACCCCTTCGCAGCGAGCTCGTTCATATAGGCGGCGATCTTCCGCGTGCCACGCTCCTTGATCGCTCCCGGTGTAAAGCCGTGCCAGCCGCCGTAGCCCTGGCCGGCCGTCCACACGAGTATGCTGTCGCGACCGGTCGTGCTTTTCCACCAATAGGGCTTGTCGCCTTGTTCGCGCAGGGTGCTGCCAATGCGGTCGCCGCCGTCGGGCATGTCGGGGATGTAGTTCGGCCCCTGGCTCAGGTAGCGGATGCCGTGCGCGGCGTAGGCGTCCACCATGCTCCAGCTCATGCCGGGGATGTCCGTCTGCATCGCCATGGTGATCGGCAACTGGTACCACTTCCGCAGCGAATCCGCGTATTCCACGATCCAGTGCATTTCTTCCGGTGAGCAAAGCCCCGTAAGGATGTTGGCGTAGTTCGCGCTCAGTTCGATACGTCCGCCTTTCACGGCGTGGATGAACCGTTGCTTGTCCACCGTGCCTGCCGCTTTCAGGAAATTCTCCACGGCCCAGAGGCTCTCGACGTTCCAGATGAACTGGCTCTCCAGCGGATAACTGTTCGTGCGGTCGATCAGGTCCAGCGCTTGGAAGATGTTGTTGTTCTGGATCCGCTCGACCTCGGTCTGCAAGTGGGAGTAGCCGATGTCGTTGTGCGAATGGTGAACGAGATAAATGTCGCGGTCGATCACCGGGCGCACTTCGATGAGCGTGTCGATGGAAAACCTCTTTCCGATGTTGGCATGGATGAGCGGGTGCTGCGTCACCTGGGCAGGGATCATCGGTGCTTGAACGACTTGCAGCCCGTTGAGTACCGGGAAGCGGTACACCGACCGTTCGTCCTTGTTGATGCGCACCGTCAACGTGTCCGGCGCACCGAAGTGCATCACCGTGAGCTGCAAGGGTTGCGTGACGTATTCGAGCTCGTTGCTGAGAAAAGGTAGTGGTTCGATCTCCACCTTTTCCTCGAACGTGTACCGGAACGTCATGAACCAATCGGGGCTGCCCTGCGCATGACCCACGACCTTCAACTTCACTGGCTGGCCGGGCGTGATGTACTTTCTTGGCACGCGTAGGTGCGCGAAGCCATGGGCATCGCCGTGGCGGTCCATCTTGGAATTCTCGAAGACGAGCTTGGTGCTGTCCGCTGCGGCCGCTGACCAGGTCGCGGGCTTCGTGCTGTGGTGCGTGGTGAAGGTGAGTGCAAGCTGGTCGTTGATGTAGAGGTCGAAGCTCCGGTCGCCTCCACTGGTGGTGCTGTTGTGCGCGGCGATCCAGCTGAAGTAGTAGTACTGGACGGACTCGCGTTCATTAAAATACACGGGTGCTGTTTCCCAAGCGATGGCCTTCTTCCCATCCGTGCAACGCGTCAGCAGTGCGGTAGTCGCATGCTCCGGGTACACGCTGAAGTAGGAGAGGACCTCGCCCTCGATGTCCTTCGCGTAGCCGTTGATCACGTGCTGCCTGCCGAAGACGGGCAGATCGACTTGGGCGAACCCACAATGCCACAGAAGGCCGACCGTGGAAAGGAGGACTGCGCGCTTCACGCCGGTGAAGATCGCGACTAAGCTTCGATCCACTGACCGTTTTGCGTTCACATAAGCTTCCTGCTCGCAGCGCCGGTAACGGCACCTTGCCCTCGCTCTTGAACGAACAGGATCACCTGGGCATTACCGGCGTCTTTCAACGCATTTGCGCTCAGGGTTGCCGTTCCGCCGCGAGCTGCATCGGAGATCGCAACGCGCTTCAGTTCGCGCACCACGTTCACGTGCGTCAAAAGACGGCCACCATTTTCGCCACTGCGCACCTGGCTGCTGAGGCCACTTTCCACGAGGGCCACCACCAATTCCGTTTCAGCTACAGGACCGGCCACGGCATAGGTCACGGTAATGACCGCATCCGTTCGATGCGCATCGACCTCGATCCCGTTGACAGTCGTTCCTGCGATCGCCTTGTTCACTTCGGTGTTCAATTCACCGCTGCGTGAACCCACGAAACTGTTCGTGCCGTTGACAATGCACTGTGGCGTGTACACATTATCATCGGTGCGTGTGGAGTAGATCCGCTGACGTTCGCTCCAGGCCGCTGCACTGAAGGGATCCTTCCAGCCCAAGCGGTTCCAATAGTCCACATGGAAACTGAGCGCGAAGATCGGCAGGTCGTCGCGTTGGGCGCGCTCAACAAGTTCCGTCAGCGCGTCATCCGCCGGAGGGCAACTGGAGCATCCTTCGGAGGTGAAGAGCTCCACTACGGCAAAGCCTTGCGCACCAACCGACGGTGTTGAGGGTTTCGTAAACGAAGCGGTGAAGACGGCAAGGCATAGAGTGATGGCCGAGATCGGGAGTGCGTGCTTGATCATGATCGTTCGCTATTGACACAGCCTCTGCGATCAACAGCGATCGCGCAGTGGGGTCGTGTTCAGAAACGGTACTGGATCCCGAACGCCGTCACATTCTCACGCGTCAACCCATCGGGGCGCACCTCGCGTGCGATCACCGGCGCACCGAACGATGCTTCCAGCGCCCATTGGTCGGCCAGCTTGAAACGCAGGTCCACCGTCACGTTCAGGGTGAGCCCTTTTGAACCCGTCAGGATAATGCGCTCAGGATATTGCGAGGTCCGGATCTGATCGTTCAGGCGTGAATCATCCTGTAGGTGGTAGATCGCCAGGAGGCCGGGCTGCAGGGAAAGCCTTCCACAGCCATAGGCGTACTGCGCGCGCACGACCAGGTCGTTCCCCCGTCGCAAGTTGTACGACTCGAAATAGTTCACGGCAGGTGCTTCGTTGTTCCACGCCTGGTGCGTGAATTCATTGTCGTTCCCATCCTGGGTAAGCACTTGCTGATAGGCCAAGGCCGCCACATAACGCTTGTGCCGCCAACTGACACCGACGATCAGATCGGCTGTGCCCAACCCGGTCTGGTAGGGCATAGGCAGCGAGCGCGTCGGGGTGAACGCGTCCATGGGGGACACCACTGTGGCATTGTCCTCACCGGTGGGCAGCCGCATTCCCACAACACCGCTCAAGGTTTGGTCGGTCTTGTTCACGAACGCATAGGATGAGGTGACGAAGAGATCACCGATGCCGCTGTTGTCACCGAGGTCGCCATGGACCCAGATGTATGGGACTTTCAACTGGACCGCAAAACGGCGGGTGAACCCGATGTTCAATTCCGGCATCACCTGCGTGATGATCGTGCCCTGCTCACCGATCGCGTAACTGAACGCCGCACGCGCATTGTGGTCGTACCACCCTTGGTCGGGGACGCTATCGGTCCACAGTTGCAATTGACCGATGGGACCCGCCGTGCAGGCGCCGGCATCGCTGCAGCCTTGGGCGCGCACACCGGCCGAGGCCAGAACGAAAAGCGTGAGCAGGAGCGGGGTTCGGTAGCGCATCGCCTGGGTTCTTGATCGGTGTGTGAACGTAGGGTGGCAGAAGGTAGTATCCCATGGTCGAACGCCCGGTCACATCCTGACAGGCCGCTACCTTTGGCGCATCAACGCAGCACCATGCCAGGCACAGAACTTTTCGGTGAAGAGGAGAGGAAGGAAGTGATGGACGTCCTCAACACGGGGGTGCTCTTCCGCTACAACCACGATGCGGCGCGCAAGGGTCATTGGAAGTCGAAGGATTTCGAGGCCGAGATGCGCAAGTTCACCGGTGCGAAGTATGCGCTTGCGGTGAGCAGTGGGAGCACCGCTGTGAGCAGTATGCTGGCCGCGTGCGGTGTAGGTTATGGTGATGAGGTCATCGTGCCGCCGTTCACGTTCATCGCTACCATCGAGAGCGTGCTGCTGGCGGGAGCGCTGCCCGTGTTCGCGGAGATCGATGAGTCGCTTTGCTTGAGCGCCGAAGGGATCCGCGCGGTGATCACCCCCAAGACCAAGGCGGTGCTGTTGGTGCACATGTGTGGTGCCGCGGCCGACCTGGTGGGCATCATGGGCGTTTGCAAGGAGCGCGAATTGATGCTGATCGAGGACACGGCGCAGGCACTGGGAGCCACCTTCAAAGGCACGCACCTGGGCCTCTTCGGGAAGATGGGCAGCTTCAGCTTCGACTTCTTCAAGATCAATACCTGCGGCGAAGGTGGCATGATCATCACCAACGACGAAGCGCTGATCAAGACGGCTGAGTACTTCAGCGATCACGGCCATAACCACGAGGGCGACAACCGTGGCATGGAGCCCCATCCCATGATGGGCACCAACTACCGCATGGGCGAGATCAATGCGGCCATCGGGTTGGCGCAGGCGCGCAAGCTGCCATACATCCTCGCGCAACAGCGAAAGCACAAGGCCGCCATCCACGCACGCTTGAGCAAGATCCCGGGCTTGGGGTTCCGCAAGCATTACGATGACGCTGGTGATAGCGCCACGTTCTTCCACCTGCTGCTGCCCGATGAGGCCACGGCCCGCGCCACGCACAAGGCGATGGGCGAAGCCGGTGTCGGTGGTGCGTACTGGTACGACAACATGTACCACTACATCAAGCAGTGGGACCACCTGAAGAACCTGAACATGCCCTACCGCATGGTGGCTCACGAACTCGGCCTGCCGCAGGACCTGAAGACGCTGAAGTTCCCGAAGAGCGACGCTGTCATCAGCCGCCTCATCAGCTTCAACATCCGCGTGACGTGGACGGAAGCCGAGCTGGATGCGATGCTGACGAAGTTGGAGGGGGCGATCGTGAAAGCGATAAAGTCCGTCTACGCCTAGGCTTCGGCGGATGAAAGGGGTGGTGGTTTGATCTGCGTGGCAATGAAAGGCTTCGGAGCACTGTTATTTTTCATGCTCTCGGCTACTCCTTCGGCTTCTCACAATCCAGAGCAGAAGGTTGCTATACGGACGGGTTCGGGTCAGCACTAATACTTAAGCCGGGACATGTATTCATCTTTTACTGGGGCTTCGATCTTGAATGCGATCTCGCGACAGGTGAATGGAGCGTTGAAGGAGATTCCCTCTGTCTCGACTATCGTTTGGTTTGGGACACGATCGTTCCTTCACAGAGCCCACAGGTTACGTTCAATGGACGACCAGTTGAGCTCAAAGTGACAGAGCGAAGACTGTTGCTCTCCAATGACACGATAGCAAGGACGATGTCGGAAGAAGAGAATGAAGTGTGGCACAGATCAATAATGCCCCGGCCCACAACGTTGCTCATCGACGGTCCCTGGCTTCACGGAATGGATGCTTCGAGTGGGGCGATCAAGGGCAAGGGAGTGAATTTGGTTGGGAAGAAGGTCCGCTATGGTTTCAAGCGGACAAGGTCTGACCTATTCATCCACTCGGTGGTCTGCGCGTGCCCAAACCCGTGAATTTCAGGATACCCCTTTGGCACAGCATCGTCATTCGTTCCTCGGGCCGCCGTGGGCTATCCGCTGCTATCCCTAACGCAAGTATTTTGGTGGTCAGATGAGAGCATGGACAGTATGGGTCTTCTGTCTTGTTGTGATGCTGCAGCACTCTGCTTCAGCACAGTCTGGCCGTGACTTGGGCTGGTTGCAAGGGAAGGTGGTTGACCAGCAGACCGCACAACCCCTTTCGTTCGTGCGTATCGAGTTGTTCGGTGCCAAGGACACCATGTCGACGGTCACCGACTTCGATGGGTTTTTCGTGGTGCGACATCCCAAGGAGCCTATCAGCCTAAGGACCGATCACGAGGGCTATCTGGCATACAGGAAGGAGGTCGACCTGACCAAGGGAATGGTCGATCTGGACATTCGGCTGGAGCGGTTGAGCCAGACGCCGTAGAGCCTGCGACCCTTTCAGGGTCGAATTGCTCCTTATTGTTCTTGGCTAATGTCTGTGACCCCTTCGGGGTCTGCGCAGGGCTTCCTAACAACCGCACCGCACGCGCCACGCCCGACCCCGAAGGGGTCGCAGGGATTAGTAGAATTCGGCCCGGTGCATTTGTCGACCCCGAAAGGGTCGCAGGCATTGGGAATGTCTTCGTCGTTGACCGTTACGCTCAACCTCACATCTACGCGAAATACTTCGGGTCGTATTCAACGCCGTGATCATCCAAAATCGCCAATACTTCCTCTTTGTAGGTTTTCACGCGATGATGTTCCTCCTGCCGCTCGATGTATGCCCGCACGATCTCCCGTTCGCGATACCCAACGGTGAACGCCGCGTATCCTTCCTGCCACGCGAATGTGCGAAGGCCGATCTCATCGCGCACCCAGGTGGTCGATGCCTTCTTCAATTCGCGCACGACATCGGCTACGGTGATGGTAGCCTTCAGACCCAAGAGCAGGTGCACATGATCCGTCCAACCACCGGTGTTCTGCGGAAAGCCTCCAAGTCCGGCGACGGTCCCGCTCATGTAGGTGTGCAGGCGATCGCGCCATTCCGCGGACAAGCAGGGCACCCGGTTCTTTGTGGAGAACACGATATGGTAATGAAGACTGAGGTAGGTGGACATGCGATCACGGTTGCGGATGCGTGAATGTATCGGCACAGGCGGCCGAACGCGCATGTTGCCTGCGACCCCGCCCTACGGCGGGTCGGAAACGTGCGAAAATCCCCAAGGCTAATTTCTGTGACCCCTTTGGGGTCAATTCATGTTCAGAGGGCCATGAACACCCACAGCCCAGCCGCGCACATCAGGAAATAAGGCACCAACGTGGCCGCACCCGCATAGTCCTTTGCCACGCGTTGGCCGAGGAACAAGAGGAAGAGGGCCTTCACCGCCAGCACCATACCCAGCAGACCGATACTGCTGCCATGGGCGAACAGCACTTGGAAGAAGCCGATCGCCGAAAGCGAACCAGCCACCAGTTCCAAAAGCGTGATCACCGGCATGATGACCGGCACCATGCCTTTCAGGATCGACTTCTCGAAGTGACCGGTCAAGTAAGCCTTCTCGCCCTTCCAGTTGAACACCTTGTCAAGCCCGGATTGCAGGAAAAGCGCGGCGGTCATGGCCCCGAAGGCCATTCGCATCACGTCGATGGGCATGATCCCGTGGGCGGCGAGGGAGGTCAGCAGGTCGTTGGTCATGGCTAGGGAATGAACGATGTGAAGATGCGGCTTCGGATCGAACGGATCACACTGCGTTCCTTTGCGGCGCTATCGACCAATAGACCGATCCATGCAGTTGTTCAGAAACTTCAAGTCCGTTACCAAGACCTGCTACGGTCGGGGTTCGTTCGGCAAGCTCGACGAGATCCTCGCACCGCAGCGTGGCGAGAACGATGGCTTCATGGTCTTTGTGGTCGATGACTACTTCGAGGACAAGCCTGACTTCGTGGACCGCATCCCGGAACTGGAAGGTGATGAGATGCACTTCATCAGTGTGTTGAAGGAACCGACCACCGAGCTGATCGACAAGCTGCGCGATGACATCCTGAAGCGGCGCGGACTACCGGCCGGCATCGTTGGGATCGGTGGCGGCAGCGTGATGGACATCGCCAAGGCCACCGCGCTGATGTTCACCAACGAAGGCAGCAGCGTGCAATACCAAGGGCTGAACCTGATCAAGAAACCCGGCATCTACCACTGCGGTGTGCCCACCATCAGCGGCACGGGTGCGGAGGTCAGTATGACGGCCGTGCTCACCGGTCCGGTGAAGAAGCTCGGCTTGAAGTGTGACTGGACGGTCTTCGACCAGATCGTCCTCGATCCGGACCTTATCGCTTCAGTACCACGCGACCAGTGGTTCTACACCGGCATGGACACCTACATCCACAGCGTGGAGGCGATCACGGGCACCAAGAAGAACACGTTCGCGGAAGCTTACAGCGAGAAGAGCCTGGAGATGTGCCGCGAGGTCTTCCTGCGCATGGACCGGAGCAACGTGAAGAGCGACGAGTTCCTGATGGTGGCCAGTTACATGGGCGGCCTCAGCCTCACGTACAGCGAAGTGGGCGTGTGCCACGCGCTGAGCTACGGCCTGGGCAAGGTGCTCGAGATCCACCACTGCATCGCCAACTGCATCGCCTTCGATAAGTTGGAGGATGTCTATGGCGACTACGTCCAGGAGTTCAAGGGCATGGTGAAGCACAACAAAGTGCACGTACCGCAAGGCCTCGCCAAGGATTGGAGCGAAGAGACCATCAGCGCCATGGCCGAAGTGGCCTACAACCTGCCGCACA
>JBDTNF010000043.1:0-31121 GCA_039933875.1 Flavobacteriales bacterium
GTCGGACGGGCCAGCAGCTTCTCCAGCAGCAGCACGGGGATCGTTCCGCAAAGTACAATGAGCAACGCGGGCCAGGAGGCTTCGCGCAATTGCTCGATGGACGCCAGCTCGTACGCCTTTGTGCTGAGCGTTTGAAAGTTGAAGGGGCGGAGCACCAGGGTGAGTGGAAGTTCCTTGATCACATCGATGGAGACCAGGAGCGCCGCCGCGAGCAGGGCGGGTTTGAGCAGGGGCAGGTTGATGCGAAGGAACGATCGCCAAGGTGAAGCACCTAATAAGCGGGCCGCCTCATCCAGGGCGACGGATTGTTGGCGCAAGTTGCCATAGAGTGGTTGTGTGCCCACAGCGAGGAAACGGACCGCGAACGCGTAGGTGAGCAGGCCGATGCTGCCGATCAATGCGAAACCCATCCAACCCTGCCGGTCGATCGCGCCGGCAACCGCCATGACAGCCACGGCGATCACTGCCCCGGGGATCGCATAGCCGAGGTTGGCGATGCGGATGGCGACGTTCGATCGCTTCCCATAACGCTCCCGATAGGTGAAGAGCAAAGCGATCCCCATGGTAAGCGCGGCAGCGAGCGCTGCGACGTATAGCGTGTTGCCGAACGCCGCGAAGACCTCACTCCACACCGGACGGTCCATGGTCGCGATCACATCGCTGATGATCCTCCCCACCGGCAGGCCGACGGAAAGAGAAAGCACCAACAGGCACCAGGCCGTGGCCATCCACGCCCTCACACCGGTCAGTCGCGCACGAACACCCTGCACCTGGTCGGTGGTTTGTCGCGCCCTGGCACGACCGCGTCGTTCGATCCAGAGGAGCAGGGCGATCAGCCCCAGCAATGCGATGCACAACCGCAACGCGCTGCCCATGTCGTAAAGGCCACCCCAACTGCGGAAGATGCCTGTTGTGAGGGTGCGCACGCCATAGTACTTCACCGCACCGAAGTCGTTGAGCGTTTCCATGCAGAGGAGCAGTGCGCCACCCGCGATCGCCGGTCGTGCAAGGGGAAGGGCGATGCGTATGAAACGGCGCATGGCCCTTGACCCGAGCAAACAGGCGGCCTCCAACTGGGTGCTCATGCCCTGTGCGAACGCAGCGCGTGTGGGCAGGTAGATGTAGGGGAACAGCACCAATGCGAGCACCGCGCACAATCCCGGCAGGTTCACGATGTCCGTCCGTGGGCCGCCATGAGATACCGACCAGCGGGTGAAGGCCCCTGTTGGCCCGAGCAAGCCGGCATAGGCATAGGCGCTGATGTAAGTGGGCAGCGCCAATGGAAGTACGAGGGCCCAGCGGAACATGCCGCGCAGCGGGAATTGGAAGGATGCGATCAGCCAGGCGGAAGGAAGCGCGATCAACAAGCCTACGACCAGGACGCCAGCGAGCAGCACGAGTGTCTCCCCTCCATAGGCCGGAAGGATCGAATCCCTGACGTGCGCCCATTCGGGCGCCGACCGATGAAGTGGCGATGTGACCACCACCACCAACGGTGCCGCCAACAGGATCGCCAGCACCGAGATGAGCGTGAACAGCCCTTTGGACCGGTACGACGTGTCAGCGCGCGGCCTGCCGGTCATTGCCGTATCAACGCCAGCCGGCCTCGTCCAGGATCTTCACCGCGTCGGCGTTCAAACGACCCAACGCTTCCAGCGCGAGCGTATCGGCCTTGAACGCGCCGAAAGCCACGAGTTCAGCAGGAGCGGCAACACCTGCCTTCACCGGATACTCCTTGTTCGTCGCTCCAAAAAGGGCCTGCGCTTCGTCACCGCTCAGGAATTCCAGCAGGGCGATCGCTTCATCGGGGTGCGGGGCGTTCTTCGCTACGCCACCACCGCTCACGTTCACGTGTGTACCGAATGTGCCGATGCTCGGGAACATCAACGCGATCACGTCGCGCGCCTTCTGTTTTTCGGGTTCGGTGCTGGCGAGGAGCTTGCCGGCGTAATAGGAGTTCACGATGGCCACATCGCCGATGCCTTCAGCGAGTGCCAGCATCTGGTCGGTGTCACTTCCCTCGGGTTGGCGGGCCATGTTCTTCACGATGCCTTTGGCCCAGGTGGATGCGGCCTCGGGTCCGTTGTGCGCGATCATGGCGGCCAGCAGGCTCTGGTTGTAGACGTTCTCCGAACTGCGCACCAACACTTTGCCCTTCCACTTCGCAGCGGTCAGGTCATCATAGGTAACTATGGACCCCGGTTTCACCTTGGTCTTGTTGTAGGCGACAACCCGTGCACGCGTGGTGAGGCCGTACCAGTAGCCCTCCGGATCGCGCAGGTGGGCAGGGACGTTGGCATTGAGCACATCGCTCTTGGAGGGTTGCAGCAGGCCCATGCTCTTGGCCAGGCCCAGGCGGCCGCCATCGGAGGTGATCAGCAGGTCGCAGGGGCTCTTGTCGCCCTCGGCCTGGAGTCGTGCGAGCACCTCATCGTCGTCGGCCAGCACCAAGTTCACCGTGATGCCTGTCTTCTTCGTGAAGGCATCGAACAACTGCTTGTCCGTGTCGTAGTGGCGGTGGCTGTAAACGTTCACCACCTTCTGTTCAGGTGGCGCGACAGGGGTGGGTTCGGGGGCGGGGCTGCCACAGGCGGCGGCCAGCAAGGGAAACAGGTACAGTGCGCGTTGCATGGTTCGAATTAAGGACGGCGAAAGTACCCTGTCGAAAGCTCCCTTGGAATAGCATGATCGTGGTATTTCCGAGGAGAATGTGGCCGTAACAAGGAGGCGCTTTTGGACGTAAGCCGGGCCTGCCTGCCCAAGTCAGGCGCGTTATGCTCACCCGCATCCATCCTTTCACCTCGCTGGGCCTGCTCCTGGCCTTGGTGGCACCGTTCCTGTTCCTCGCGGGGCTGCATACGGTGGGGTTGGGCCTGGTATTCCTGGCCTATGGGTTCACGCTTCTGGAGTTCAAGAAGTACACGAGCGACTTCCAGTTCGGGATGCTCATCGCCTGCAGCGCTTTTCTAGGGATCGCACTGGACCTGCTCTTCAGCAATTGGCCGGTTCTCACCTTCGCCATGCTCATCTGCGGGTTCGCCACGGTGGCCCGCCAGGCGTGGATGCAGCGCTTCACTTATGTGAACCTGCTCTGGGTTGAACCCTTGTTCCTTCTGGTCGCTGCGGTCCTTATCGGGTCGTCGCTCTGGGGGCGGCCCTTCCAGTGGGAGCTTTGGGCACTTCCGGCCTTGCCGTTCGGTGCCGGCTGTGTGTTGACCTGCAGCTATGTACAGGACGGGGTGCTGATCAAGCGCAATGTGCGGTTCGGGTATCGCATCCAGCCGGGTCGCCTGGCGCCGGACTTCGAATTGCCGGACCAGGATGGAAGCCCGATCAAATTGTCCAGTTACAAAGACAAGCACCCGGTGCTGCTCATTTTCGTGCGCGGGGATTGGTGCCCAGGGTGCCACATGATGCTGCGCACCTATGAGCGCAACCACGAGCGCTTCCTCGAGAAAGGCATTCACGTCATCGCCGTCGGACCGGACAACATCGCGGTGAACAAGGACATGGTACGGCGTATCGGTGTCGGATATCGCCTGCTATCGGACCATCGGCAGGAGGTAAGCGGCCGCTACGGCGTGGTGTACAACAATCCGCTCATAGAGAAGATGGGTGTGGATTATGCCACGGGGATCCCCTTGCCGGCATCCTTCCTTGTGGATAAGGATGGCATGGTGCGCTATGTCTCCCGGCCCGATCGCGTGGGTGAGTTCCTGGATCCGGAATTGATCTTCAACGTCTTGGAGGAACTACCGAATGCGGCCCCCGCCCCATGGAACTTGCAACAGGCCTGATCTACGGGGCGTTGCCCATGGTATTGCTCGGGGCTTCCGCCGGCCTGGCGTTCGCCTATAACAAGTTGGTGGGCCGCAACTCGGTGAGCGAGCGCGATCGCGAGAGCTACCTGGAGATCCTGGAAGGAAGCAACGACGCGCTCTTCGTGATCAACTTCGTCAACGGCCGTATCTACCAAGCCAACCAACAGGCGGCGAAGCTTCTTGGTTATAGCCGTGAGAAGCTCGCCAAGCTCTCCATCTTCGATCTGCACCCGCCCCATATGCTTCAACTCAGTTCGCTGCGCATAGCTGATGCCTGGGAGCGCAAAGGCCTCATCTACGAGGATCTCCCGTTGCTTACCTCAAAGGGCGACCTGGTCCAAGTGGAGTGCAGCACCAAAGTGATCTCCTATCAAGGCGTACCGGCCATCATCCTCTTCGCGCGCGACATCCGGGCCCGACTTGCATTGCAACGGGCCATCGAAGAACAACAGGCCGTTGTGAGCGAACAGAACCGGGAGTTGCTCTCGAGCATCCGCTACGCCCAGCGTATCCAACGGGCCGTGTTGCCCGAGGCCGAGCAGCTGCAGGAATTCTTCCCTGAGTCCTTCATTCTGTTCCGCCCGCGCGATATCGTGAGCGGCGATCTCTATTGGTTCGCGGAGAACAAGGGTAGGGTGGTGGTGGCCGCTGCGGATTGCACGGGCCATGGAGTGCCCGGGGCCTTGCTCAGCCTTATCGCCGCATCGTTGTTCCAGGAGAGCGTGGTGGAACGGGGTATCACCGAGCCAGGCCTGATCCTCGATGCCGCCCGCGAAGGGATGGTGCATGCGCTCAACAAACAGGATGGCTCCGCTGACCGGCGCGATGGGATGAACGCCAGCGTGGTTTCCCTTGATCGAGCACGCATGGAACTGCGTTATGCGGGTGCGTTCTCACCGCTCTACCTGATCCGGCGGGGTGAACTGATCGAACACAAAGGCGATCGCATGCCGATCGGTTTCGCCGATGGAGAGATGGGGCCGTTCAGTACGGTGACCATATCACTGGAGGCGGGTGACCGGATCTTTCTTTTCTCCGATGGTATCCAGGACCAGTTCGGTGGTCAGCATGGCAAGAAACTCAAGTCGGCCGGGCTCAAGGCGTGGTTGCTCACCACCGCCACACTACCCATGGACGAACAGTACCAGGCGGTTTCCGATCTCTTCCGCATGTGGAAAGGGGACGCTGAGCAGATCGACGATGTCCTGTTGATCGGGCTTCAGGTCTGATCGCCGCGCGCGCGATCGATCAACTGCGTCATCGCGGCGGTATCCTCCGGGCCTAGCCAATTCCAATCCCCATCACGCCGCAGCCATGTCATCTGGCGTTTCGCGTAATTGCGCGTGTGCTGCTTGATAAGGGCGATCGCTTCTGCAAGCGAAAGGTGGCCTTCGAAATGCTCGAACAATTCGCGGTACCCCACCGTGCGCAGGGCATTATGTTCCTTGTGCGGCAGCAGCGTTCGTGCCTCTTCCAACAGACCACCGGCCATCATTTGGTCCACGCGCGCATCGATGTTCCTGTAGAGGTCATTGCGCGGGACGTCCATCGCGATGCGTATGATCCGCACGTCCTCGCGATCGGCTGGTGCGCTCCGTTGGGCGCTGTAAGGCTTTCCGGTCAGCAGACAGACCTCCAAGGCACGGATGACGCGATTGGGGTTGTTGCGATCGATCCGCTGGAAGGTCGCGGGGTCGTGTTCTTCCAACTCCTTGAGCAGGCTTGACAAGCCATGTTGAGCCCGATGCTGCAGCTTCTCGCGCAAGCGCGGATCACTGGTTGGAAGCGGGTCAAGGCCTTTCACCAACGCATCGATGTACAATCCACTTCCTCCGACAAGGATGGCGATCCCCTGCCGATCGAGGAGTTCTTGCAGCACCGGTTCCGCTTCCCGCGCGAATTGGCCTGCGCTCCAGGTCCGATCGATACCGAGATGACCAAGGAAATGGTGCTTCACGCCCAGTAGTTCCTCGTCGCGTGGTCGCGCTGTCCCGATCCGCATGTCACGGTAGAACTGCCGTGAATCAGCACTGATGACCTCCGTACCGTAATGCCTGGCGATCGTTGCGGCCGCCTTTGTCTTGCCCGACGCGGTAGGGCCGCCGATGACGACCAGTGTTCGGTGAGCGGTCATGCGGGTTTCAGCGAACACCGCTTCCGGCTAGTGATATTCCTCGCCCAGATCGTCGATGCTGCCGTGGCCGAACTCATTGTGGTCCTCGCCCTCTTCCGCATCGTCACCGTGATGCTCATCATCAGCATCGTAGTGGTGCTCTTCGGAATCCAAGGCATAGGGATCCTCGTTCGAAATACCCGCGGTCAGGTCATCCTCCTTGCTGTGCTCGTCCGGAGCCTCTTTCATACTCATCACCACACGCGGGTATTCCACGCCCTTGGTCGGAACGCTGGCCTGGATCAACTCCACCATGAACATCCACATATGCAGGAAGTCATAGGCGTAGATGAAGCGTTGGTCGGTGCTGCGGATGTGGTCGCTGATGAGGACCTGCTCCATCACAGCGGGCGCTTCGTCACCGTCCTGCCCGAAGCCGAGATCGGCCAGTGGGATCTCGGGACCCTTGCCCCAGCCTTCATCGCTCACATAGAAACTGGCCATCTCCTGTCCGATGAAACCGAACGCTTCCTTGATGGCCTTGTGCAGGTCGAGGAAGGTCTGTTCGGATCCGATCTCGATGTCGCGGAAGGCCTCGCTCGGGTGGTCGATCAGGACGCGGAAGCGGTAGATGCGCATTGGGGATAGGGGGCAGTTGGCAGGAGCAGAGGCAAGCGCTTTCGGTCAGCGAAACTAGCGATCGCCTTCGGAAGGAGGTTCCCCACTTACAGTAGCGTGGATCATTGCCCCTGTTCCTGCCCCTGCCCCTTGTCTTCAGTGACGACGGGTTCAACGCCCAACTCCCGGCCGGTCTTCAGCATCAACTGCCAGGCCTCTGCGCGGTCGTTGTGGATCACACCGTCGAGGATCGCGTCTTTGATCACTGTCTTGATGTCGCCGATGAGTTTGCAGGGCGGGATGTTGAAGGCACGCATTACATCCTCCCCGGTGATGGGCGGCTGGAAGTTGCGGACATGGTCCTTCGCCTCCACATCCTTCAACTTCTCCACCAGCAGGTCGTAGTTGCGGAGGTAGCGCTCCTTCTTTTTGTCGTTCTTGCTGGTGATATCGGCGCGGCAGAGGATCATCAGCGCGTCGATGTCGTCACCGGCATCGAAGAGCAGGCGGCGCACCGCGCTGTCGGTCACTTCCTCCTTGGTGAGCGAGATCGGGCGCAGGTGCAGGGCCACGAGCTTCTGCACGAATTTCATCTGGTCGTCCAGCGGAAGTTTCAGCCGGCGGAAGATCCCCGGGACCATGCGCGCACCCTTGTCCTCGTGCCCGTGGAAGGTCCAGCCATGGGTGGGTTCGAAGCGCTTGGTCTTCGGCTTGGCGATATCGTGCAGGATGGCGCCCCAACGGAGCCAGAGGTCGTCGCTCTTCGCGCACACATTGTCCAGCACCTGCAGTGTGTGGTAGAAGTTGTCCTTGTGCCCGATGCCGAATTTTTCCTCGGCACCAGCAAGCTCAAGGAATTCAGGGAAGAATTCCACGAGCAGCCCGCTATCGCGCAGCAGGATGAACCCGATGCTCGGCTTCGGCGTGGCGATGATCTTGTTCAGCTCCGTATGGATGCGCTCGGCACTGATGATCTCGAGCCGCTTCGCGTTGCGGGCGATGGCATCGAACGTGGGCGGATCGATGACGAAGCCCAGTTGCGTGGCGAAGCGGATCGCGCGCAGCATGCGCAGCGGATCATCGCTGAAGGTGATGTCCGGATCGAGGGGTGTGCGCAACAGGCCGCGGTCAAGGTCGAGGATGCCGCCGAAGGGGTCCACCAAGGCACCCGCGCTGCCGGGATTGAGCGAGATCGCCAGCGCATTGATAGTGAAGTCGCGCCGCTCCTGGTCGTCCTGGATGGTGCCGGGTTCTACCTCGGGCTTGCGACTATCGCGGCTGTAACTCTCCTTGCGCGCGCCAACGAACTCCACTTGCAGTTCGCCCAGCTTGAACATCGCCGTGCCGAAATTCTTGAAGACATGCACCGGGCCCGCATCGAGCCGCAGCGCTATCGCTTCGGCGAAGGCCATCCCATCGCCCTCCACCACGAAGTCGATGTCCTTGCACGGACGGCCGATCAAGCGGTCGCGCACATAGCCACCGATCGCGAAGGCCGGAATGCCTTGCAGCGCGGCTTCTTCCGCCACCGCCGCGAAGAGCGGCTCACCCACCACGCCTTCAATGCGTGCGGGATCCACGGTGTAGGAGGAGGTGCGGGACACAGTGAAGCCGATAAGGGCGGCAAAAATAGGCCCTCGCTATTGTTCAGATCGTCGCATACTGCGCGGAGGCTGCCTACGCGCCAAATGCTCGGATCATCGTAGCCTAAGGCTACCGGATCTATGCGCTTGTGGAACGTAGCCAAAGGCTACGCTCAGTTTACAGAACGGCTTAGTGCGGCAGTTTGAAGTTGACGGGCAGATTGAACGTCTCTGGGCGGCACCTGAATTTATTGTGACGCATGATGGACAATTCGAAGTCGTCGTTGATCAATTTCAAGGCAACTTCATCGCATCCATAACCTATCCCTTTGCTGATCCTCTTGCCTTTGATCCGACAAAGCGTATCCAATTCGAAGGTTACGATAAGGGTTCCCTCAATGCCAGCTTCCTCGGCCCGGTGCGGGTAGGTAGTGCTCCTCATGATATTCATAGGGAGTTGGCTCAAGTTCACATCCGTGCTATCCAGATTCTGAGCGCAACACGTACTGCCGAGTGCCATGATCAGTGTGATGTGTATCACTCTGATAATCGGGTTGAGAACACTTTGCATAGCCGTATTGGTGCGTTCCTGAGTTCGTTACAAGCACTTGAACTGATCGAACGGCTCCAAACAGGCGTTGCACTTCCAAAGCGCCTTGCATGCGGTTGAGCCGAAGGCGCTCAGCATCCCGGTATCCTTTGATCCGCATTGCGGGCATTCCACAACCGGTGCTTCGCCTTTCAGCGCACGGATGTCGGCGGTCTTCTCCGGTGGTGCGATGCCGTAGGCCTTCAGCTTGGCCTTGCCCACTTCGCTTATCCAGTCCGTGGTCCATGCCGGAGCGAGCACCTGCTTCACTTCCACATCAGCGATCCCGGCCTTGTGTAGTTCAGCCAGGATGTCCTCGCGCATCATGTCCATGGCCGGGCAGCCCGTGTAGGTGGGCGTAATGGTCACGAGCACCTGGTCGCCGTTCACTTCCACATCGCGCAGAACGCCCAGTTCACGCACACTGATCACCGGTACTTCGGGATCTTTCACATTCTCGAGGAGATCGAGGATGTGCTCGCGGGTGATTTTAGTGGTTTCGGTCATGGGTAAGGCGACCCAGCGGGTCGACGGTACAGGTGCATCCATAAAGGTAGGTGGTCACCACTTCGCGCCTGGGTAGGCGCGTTGGAGGTACTGCATCTCGGCGAGCATGAAGCCGAGGTGTTCGCTGTGCTTGCCCTGGCGGCCGCCGCTCATCATGAAGCCGTCGGCTGGACGCTTCAACGTGGCTTCCGCAAGCACTCTGCCCACCGTCGCATCGAACGCCGCCTTGATCGGTGCCATCTCTGGAACGATGCCCGCTTTTACGAGCACAGCGTCTACTTCGTCCGTGACGAAAAGCTCACCGGTGTAAGTCCAGAGATCATCGAGTGCGGTCTGTGCGCGCCGGTGGCTTTCTTCGGTTCCGTCCCCGAAACGGATCATCCACTCGCCGCTGGTCTTCAGCTGGTAGCTGATCTCCTTAACGGCCTTGGCGGCGATGGCGGCGAGTTGGGCATCGGCGCTCTTCGTCAAGGCCTGTTGCAAGGGGAGGTGCCAGGCATCGAACAGGAAGTTACGCGCCATGGTGTGCGCGTAGTCCGCGTTGGGCAGTTCCACCAGTTTCACGTTCACGAAGTGGCGCTCATCGCGCAAGTAGGCGAGGTCGTCCTCGGTGCGCCCCTTGCCCTCAACGGTGCCCGCGTATTGGAGGTAGTTACGTGCCTGGCCGATCAGATCAAGCGCGCGATTGGCGAGCGCGATGTCCTCTTCGAGTTGCGGGCCATGGCCGCACCATTCGCCCAAGCGGTGGCTCAGGATCAGGTTATCATCCCCGCGACGGAGGCAATAGGTGAAGAGGGCTTCCTTGTCTGTCATGGCATTGGGGCCGATGATCATCGGCCCGTACGGTCTCAAATGAATTTCGCGCCTTCGGGCATCTGGTAGAACGTTGGGTGCCGGTAGGTCTTATCGTCAGCGGGGTCGAAGAGCATGGCGGCGTCATCAGGCTGGCTGGCGCTGATCGCACCTGCAGGCACCACCCAGATGCTCTGGCCTTCCTGGCGGCGGGTGTACACATCACGTGCGTTCTCGATCGCCATTTGCGCATCGGTGGCGTGCAAGCTTCCCACGTGCTTGTGATCTAGTCCGCGCTTGCTCTGGATGAAGATCTCCCAGAGGGGCCAGTTGTTCGGGTTTTCGCTCATGGTCCGGTCGGTGGTGGTGTGTCGACCCGGTGGGTCGACGCTACGGGTGCATCGATCAATGTTAGGCGGCTTTGCGCTTCGCCTTCTTCGCTGCGTAGGCCATGGCTGCTTCACGCACCCATGCGCCTTCGTTGTGTGCCTTGTTGCGGGCCGCGAGACGCTCCTTGTTGCAGGGGCCATTGCCGGCCACCACGTTGTTGAACTCGGTCCAGTCGATATCGCCCCAATCGTAGCGTTTGGTGGCTTCGTTCCACTTCAGCTTGGCGTCGGGGATCGTAAGCCCCAGCACTTCGGCCTGCTGTACCGTTCGATCAACGAAGATCTGCCGCAACTCGTCGTTGCTCTGCCGCTTGATCTTCCACTTCATGCTGTCGGCGCTGTTGGTGCTGTTGGCATCACTCGGCCCGAACATCATCAGGCTGGGCCACCACCAGCGGTTCAAGGCGTCCTGTGCCATTTCCTTTTGTGCGGCTGTGCCCTTCGCCAACACGCTCATGATCTCGTAGCCCTGCCGCTGGTGGAAGCTCTCCTCCTTGCAGATGCGTACCATGGCGCGGGCATACGGGCCGTAGCTCGTGCGGCAGAGCATCACCTGATTCATGATCGCGGCACCATCCACCAGCCAGCCCACGGCACCGATGTCGGCCCAGGTGAGGGTGGGGTAGTTGAAAATGCTGCTGTACTTGGCTTTTCCGCTGTTGAGGTCGTCAATGGTCTGCTCCCTGGTGGTACCCAACGTTTCGGCTGCGCTATACAGGTAAAGACCGTGGCCCGCTTCGTCCTGGACTTTGGCCAGCAGGATCGCTTTCCGGCGCAGGTTCGGTGCGCGGGTGATCCAATTGCCTTCGGGCAGCATGCCCACCACTTCGCTGTGCGCGTGCTGACTGATCTGCCGTACCAGGGTTTTGCGGTACTTCTCAGGCATCCAGTCCTTCGGCTCGATCTTCAGCTCGGCATCGACCTTGGCTTGGAATAGGTCCTCAAGGTTCTTCACGTCTGTCATACGGCGGTAGCGTGTGGGTGAGAACTGCACTGGGCAGTGGCCTGCGAAGATAGACGGCAGCCCGTCTCGGATAATATGATGGATATCAATGAACGATCGACCTGCTTCATCTGTTCGGTAAGGGTTCCTGCCGCGCGACAAGAACGGCTAATTTCGTCGCCCCGATGAGCAGTTCCCGCATGGCCCGATTCCATACCCTCGAAGTCGCACAGGTCCAACAGGAAACCCCCGATTGTATCGTGGTAGGGTTCAAGATCCCAGCCGCGCTCCGGGAGGATTTCAGCTTCCACCATGGCCAGTACCTCACGCTGAAGCTCTCGGTGAACGGGGAGGAATTGCGCCGATCCTACAGCATCTGCAGCAGCCCCTTGGACCAGGATGAACTGCGCATTGCGGTGAAGAAGGTGGACCATGGCCGTGCCAGCACGCAATTGGTGGACAAGTTGAAGGCCGGGATGACGATCGAGGTGATGACCCCCATGGGCAGCTTCACCACCCCGCTGGACGCTTCGCTCGAGCGGCATTATGTGGCGTTCGCGGCTGGCAGCGGTATTACACCCATCCTGAGCATCCTGAAGACCGTCTTGCGCACCGAGTCGAAGAGCACCTTCACGCTTTTCTATGGAAACACGGATGTGGACCGGATCATCTTCCGCCAGCGGCTGGATGAGTTGAGGGCCCAGCATGGCGAGCGACTGTCGGTGCATCACATCCTGACCAAGGGCGTGGACGAAGACCGGCTTTTCAACGGTCGTATTACGGCTGAGAAGGCGGTGGAACTGTTGAAGCGATTCGTTACCGATCGCAACGACAATCAGTATTTCATCTGTGGACCGGAACAGATGATGGTGAACGTGAGCGGAGCCTTGGAGCGCGAGGGCGTGGACAAGAAGCGCATCCACATCGAACTCTTCAGCACCCCCGTTTCCACAGAGGCGAAGAAGGAAGTGGCACACGCCACGTCATCGGCATTCACAGGCGTGGCCGATGTGAAAGTGATCCTGGACGGCCGTGAGCACGAAATGAAGGTCTCGGCCAGCGGCGATCCGGTGCTTGACGTGGCCTTGGATGCCGGGTTGGACGTGCCTTTCGCATGCAAAGGCGCAGTGTGCTGCACCTGCAAGGCGCGTGTATTGGAAGGGCAGGTGGAGATGGCGATGAACTACGCGCTTACGGATGAGGAGGTGGCCGATGGCTACGTGCTCACCTGCCAGACCCACCCGCGTTCCCAGCGTGTGGTGATCGACTACGATCAGCACTAGTAACGAGAGCACTTCGTTCGCCCCCTCGGTCGCCCAACGCCCTGCTGAGTACACCTTCGGAGTTGCTCAGGGCTCAGTGCGACACTGCTAAAAGATCAAGGCGGGCTTACGGGCCCGCCTTGCTGTTCCTCCTGCCTTGGTTCGTTTGGTTTGTAAGGCTGGAGGGAAGATGTTCGTGCGACGCTAGAAGCTCGCGCTGGCGTACCCGGCCAGCTTGGTCTGGATGTGCGTCAGGTAATGCTCGCTGTGGTAGAACCCTCCCTGTTCCGCGTCGTACCTCACGATCGCCGAAGGGAAATCGGTGTAGAAGGGGTCGATGTTCTGGGCGTTCACTGGAAGGAGGTTCACGAAGCAGTCGTAGGAAGGGTACTTCACCAGTTCCGGTGGAAGGGTCGCATCGAGAGTGATCATTTTCTCCTGATAACCGGCTTTCGTGATGCGGATGGTGCACACCTGATCGATGTCCACTTCCACGTTGAAGTGGCCTTTTTTGTCCACAGTCACAGGACCGGACTGCTCGTTGTTCTTGTAAAGGGTGACCTCCACGCCTTCGGCTTTTTTTCCCTCGACGAGTATTTCACCGTGGACCGGCAAATACCAGCCCTCGGCCTGGTCGCGGCGGTCTACGAGTTTGCCCTGGCTGAACGCCAGCGTGCCGATGCTGAGCGAGCCGAGCAGGAGTGCCCAGGGAAGCGCAGCCTCATTGATGGAGAGCTTCAGGAAGGTGGTGCGTGCCATGTGGAAGTTCGTTGTTCGGGGCAGTGATACGGTAACCTCGTTCGGAGGGTTTCAATGGATCAGGCGACCTTGACAAAGGGTGGGGCCTGGGCCAGGAAGAGGTTATTGGGCAAGCTGAGATGGATCGTGGTGCCCGCTCCCGGGGTGCTTTCCGCCCAGACCTGCCCCCCGTGTTTGGTCACGATCCGGTGTACGATGGCCAGCCCCACGCCGGTCCCCTCGAACTGTTCGTTGGTGTGCAGCCGCTTGAACACTCCGAAGACCTGGTCCTTGTGTTTGGGGTCGAAGCCAACGCCATTGTCCTTCACCCAGAGCATGTCCTTATCCCCCTCACGCCGATGACCGATGGTGATGGCGGGAGAATGACCATCACGCGTGAACTTCAACGCATTGGAGATCAGGTTGTGCAATACCACCTTGAGCATCGGTGCGTCGGCGATGAGTTCCGCGCCAGGTTCCATGTCGATGGTCAACTGGCCCCGGCGTTCATCCGGCACCTGCTCGGCGATGGCCTGCCGCACCAGTTGTTCGATCGCCACAGGGCGGCGCTCCATCTCGCGGGTGTTGGTCTGTGAAAAGCGCAGCAAGTCGTCCACCAACGCGATCATGTGCTTGGCCCCTTTGTGGATTCGTTCAGCGAACTCCTTGCATTCGCCGATGCTTCCGGGCTCTTCGGCCTGGCCCGACAACATGTCGCTCAGGGCGGCGATGTTCTTCAAAGGCGAACGCAGGTCGTGCGCGACGCTGTAAGAGAACGAGCCGAGGTCTTCAAGCGCCTCGAGCAATTGGGCCGTTCGCACCGAGACACGCTTATCCAGGTCGCTGTTCAACTTCTTCAACCGGTTCTCCTCTTGCTTGCGGTCGGTCACATCCTTGATGATCGCCTGGAACACATCCCTTCCCCCGTGCTGCTTGCCGAGATAGGTGGCGGTCATCAGGCAATCGATCACGCTGCCGGTCGAAGTGCGCAGGGTCAGGTCCACGTTGAGGAATTCATTGCCGGTGCGCCGCTGTTTCAAGGAACGCACCAGTTCCTTGGGGTTCTCCAGGTGATCGGTGAAGCGGGCTTGGATGAACTCCTCGCGCCGCAGGCCCATGAGCTTCGCACATGCGTTGTTCGCTTCCAGTATGCGTCCACGATGGTCCACGATCACGATCGGGTCGGCTGACGCTTCGAAGACCTGCCGGTATTGGTGCAGAAGACGGTCCTTGTCTTCACGCAATTGTTGGATCTCAAAAGCCTGCTGGATCCGTAGTCTCAGATCGTTCTCGTCCCAGGGTTTGGTGGCATAGGCATAGATGCCTCCTTTGTTCACAGCAGCCACTACGGCCTCCAGGTCCGCGAAACCGGTGAGCAGCATGCGCATCGCCTTCGGATGGCGTTCCCGCGCCATCGTGAGGAACTCCGAACCGGTCATGCCGGGCATGCGCTGGTCCGAGACGATCACATGCACCTCCTCCAGGTCGAGGGTCTTTAGCGCTTCTTCACCCGAATGGGCGAGCAGCACGTCCATATCCCGGCGAAAGGTGCTCTTGAACGCCTTCAGGTTTCCCTCCTCATCGTCCACGAAGAGGACGCGGATCTTCTTCTCGCTCATGGTGCTCAGGCGCGACGTTCGTTCAATCGCATATGGCGCAGGGGCAGCAGGATGCGGAACTCGGTGCCGTGGCCCAACCTGCTATCCACAGTGATGCTGCCCTGGTGATCTTCGATGATCCCGTAGACGATGGCCAGGCCCAACCCTGTGCCTTCACCTACCGGCTTGGTGGTAAAGAAGGGGTCGTACATGCGCGCCTTGACCTCATCGCTCATCCCTATCCCGTTGTCCTTGATGCTTATCACGACATGGTTCTCCAGCTGGCTGGTCATTACCCGGATGTGGCGCGGTCCGTTGTCGGTGCGCGCCAGGGTGGCCTGCACCGCGTTGGTCAATATGTTCATGAAGACCTGGTTCACCTTGCCCGGGAAGCACTCCACGCGGGGTACCTCTCCGAGTTGCACGTCCATGCGCACTTTGTCGCGGAATTGCGGTGCGAGTACGGCAAGCGTGCTGCGCAGGCCTTCGTTCAAGTCGCTTTCCTTCAGGTCGTCCTCGTCCAGGCGCGAGAAGTTGCGCAGTCCGCGCACGATCTCAGCTGTGCGGGAAGACCCCTCGGCGATGCTCTCGATGATGCCATCCAGTTCATCGATGGACTCCTGGAGACCGAGCTTTTCTTCCTGTTCCTTAAGTTCCTTGATCCGCTCAGTGGCGTTATCCGGCCGCACGGATCGGTAACCCTTCATCACCTCCACGATCTCGCTGATGTTGCGACGGAGCGGGGCGATGTTGCTGGTGATGAAATTGATCGGGTTGTTGATCTCGTGCGCGATACCGGCCGTGAGCTGACCGAGTGAGGCCATCTTCTCGGCGTTAACGAGTTGCGTTTGCGTGTGTTTCAGATGTTCGTTCGATTCTACCAACGCATGTGTGCGTTCCTGTACCTTCTCTTCCAACAGGGTGTTCTGTTCGCGAATGATCCGTTCGTTCTCACGGGCGGCGTTCAGCGCTTCCGCTTGTGAGGCTTCCTTTTCCTTGCGTAGCACATTGATCCTATCCGCCAGACCGAAGGAGAGCAGCACGCCCTCGATGGCAGACCCGACGGGCATGGCGTAGACACTGAAGCTGGTGAACGGGATCACGCCCTCATCCTTCAATACGAAGAGTATGACCCCGACGAGGAAGGCGGACCATGCCAGCAGGAAGAACCCTGCTTGGCGGGAGCCCTTCCGAAAGGAGAGGATCCCCATGGTCAACAGATACAGGGCTGAGATCCCCGATATGGTGTTGCCCAATTCCTGACCCATCCAGGGGTCGAACACTACATACACGATCGCGATCGCGCCGAGTGCGACATAGATGATTGGCACCCAACGGTCCATCTTGGGGGCATAGCGCCTGGTATTGACGAAGCGCCGCGCGAATTCGTAGCCCAAGGGGATCGCGGCGAGATTGAACAGGAGGCCTGCCCGTGAGGTGAGCCAGCCGTTCACATGGATGAAGTTGAACGGGCCGTGGCCTTGAAGTGAAAGTTGGGTGCAGGATAGTGCGAGGACCGAAAGGACGTAGAACAGGTAGTGTTTGTCCTTGGTCGCGGCGAAGACGAAGAAGTTGTAGAGGAACAGTACCAGCATGATGCCGATATAGGTGCCAACCGCGATGTAGCGGGCTGTCTGCGAGCGGTTCACCGCTGCGGCAGTACCGATCTCCACAGGGGCGTGGAGGTGCTTGAAGCCACGAATCCGCACCAGAACTTCGGCGGTCGTCTTGCCGGGAATGGGCAATTCGAAAATGAAGTCCCTTCTCGAGAGCGTGGACTCACCCTGGTCCCTGGCGAGCCCAGACTTGACAATGCTCCGGAAACCATCACCCTTGTTGAGGTATAGATCCATTTCATCGATACCCGGGTATGGGATCGAGACCAACAGTTCAGGTTCCTCGGTCTCGTTGCGCAAGGTGAAGCGAAGCCAGTGTGCGTTTTTGCCAAGTCCGAACGAAGGAATGGTCGATGTGCACCGCTGGAAACCGGTGGAGGTGGAGACCTCCTCAAGGGACATCTGACCGAGTGTATCGGTCAGGTGGGACATGGACTTGCCGATGGGCGAGGTGATGCCCTTCGTTTTGATGACCACCTCTTTGGTGGTCTGCCCGACCAAGTGAAGACCACCGAACAGGGCAAAAGTGAGTAGGAGAATGCGCATGCGGCATTCTTACGGGGCGGTATGGTCAATGTTACCACCCGTCATCAGGCGCGTCCTTCTCGGCGAACGCGGCATCAGCGGGAGGCGGGTCATTCGCGTTGCCGAATGCGAATGCTATTGCCACATACCTGTTACGAATGCTCAGGAACGATCAGGCAGCGTGAAGATTCCGTCCAGCCACCTCATCGGTGCAGGGTGACGGATCGAGAAGCTCGTACCGGACCCCGAAGGGCGTCTGCTTCGGGCACTCGGCACGCAACTGATAGGGGCGCAGACGCAAACTCAAGATCCGATGGCGGTCGCCCGGCTTCGCTGCGGTCATGGTCAGGACGTCAGGGAGTATCATCGCGTGGGTCCTTATACCAGGGACCGGGTAAACGAAATCCCCCCCGTTCTTGAGGGAATCCATCATGATGAAGCCCGTCCTGGAAGCGTATGGTGCAACGTATTCGGCGATGAAGGTCACCAAGGACCGCACCCCGATCTGGCTTGCCACGGAAACAGCCGATTCCATCAACAGCATTGGTATACCATGTCCGGAGAAACGGTGAGCATTCCAAAGCCCGGCGATCTCAGCGTTGCCGTCGGGAAGAAGCTCGGCCAGACGGCCAGCTATCGAGCGGTCCAATGCAGCTATACTGCGCTGCATGGGTAGTTCGACACCGAAGGAGGCCTTGTGTACACGGATCCCAGCGACCATGCCCAACACGGGATGCTCCGCAACGAGCACCACAACGTTCGGATCGCTGCACCAACCCATGTCCGGCTTGAGCACATTGAAGACACCGATGTCCTCAAGGACCTTGGTGTGCTCAGAAACATACATGGCGCATCGCCCGGGGTCATCGACCGCTCGAAAAGCGCGTAGCGTGATCAGTTCCGTGCTCATGCGTGCCTCGATTTGTGGGTCTGTGCGGCGCTGATCGTGGTTTTGTGCGAGGAAGTCATCGGAGTCAAGCGAGTGCAAAGGTCGTGGTGTGGAACATTTCGGTCAGTGGGCGCCTGAGGCTGCGCGCTGTT
Source organism: Flavobacteriales bacterium (assembly GCA_039933875.1). Taxonomy (GTDB): domain Bacteria; phylum Bacteroidota; class Bacteroidia; order Flavobacteriales_F; family PHOS-HE28; genus PHOS-HE28. The sequence continues at coordinate 18,136 of JBDTNF010000043.1, forward strand.
GGCTCGCCCGCCCGGCCTAATCGCATCATGAAAAGAGGGTAGGCTCCATTGACCCCAATGATCTTGATAAGGTCCTTCAGTATGGCTCCGGCTTCCTCGTGCTCTTTCGCCGAGAGGATCCCATCCTTGTCCCAATTCCTGTGTATGCCCATGAAAATGGGCGCGCCGACAGGATGCGCTGATATCCCGAGGGCGGAGGCTTTTAGCCAGAAGCGTTCAACGGCCCGTCCTCCGGCGAACGCGCCCGGGAGACTCAGGTCCGGAACGGAGAAAATGGCCAATGCGCTGGAAGCCCGGATGGACTTAGCAGCGAGCTTCTCCATGGCATGACCCGCACTCCAGCCGCGGAGGAGCATCATGGCCCTTGGATCCGCAGCGATCCGCAAACCTGTTCGATCGGTCAGGTTGAGTTCCAAGGTCTCAATGTCGATCCCATCCTTTGAATGCCTCGTTTCAGCACTGTTCCAGCGCATCTCGCGCACGAACATATCGTGATGGCACGTGGGGTTGAGGAATCGGATCCGCTCAGCGCGACCGCAAAGCATGGCGATACGATCGATAGCTGCTTCATCACGCACCATCGAGAGCGAAATGAGGGGGTGTTTGGTACGCACCACGTCGATCAAAGCGTCGACCTCGCTATCGCGCATGTCAAGAACTTCGGAGTGCTTCCGATTCGTGCAACGCAGGGCGATCCGTTCAGCCAAGGACCGGTCTTGCAGGTCAGGCCCGGCGGGCGCTGTGTCGCTCAAGGGCTCGAGCACCGTCACCAAATGCGGGACATCGGGCAACGGGAAGGATGCCTGCCGTAGTTCGATCCCCGACCGGGCCGCTTCCAACAGCATGTTCTCCACACAACAGCCCAGTTCGAAGAACGCATATCGAAGACCCGGATCCAGAGAGCTGTGAGCGCGCTCGGCATCAAGGAAAAGCGCAAGACGTTGGTCGTGATAGAGGAATTTCCAAGGCTGACAATTCCCACCCGAGGGGGCAAGGCTGCCAGCCTGGGCGATACGTTCGGCGTCCTCCTGGGAGAGCCTGCCCACCTTCTGTCCGACCGGCACACGCTCCACGGCGGCTATCATCTCCAAGAGCCCAAGGTTGGCGGGTGCGATGTTGAGTTTGCTCACCGCCGTGTCCAGTTCATTGTTGGAAGCCTCCTCTTGGGCCATGCCCAGAAGTTCATCGGGGTCGAGCCACCACCTTCCGCTCGGAACATCATGGCCCAGTGCGATGCGGCGGATGACATGCCCGCCAATGGCTCCGCCCATCACGACCGATGATGCCAATTGCGGCCATGTGACAACGCTGCTCTCGATCTCGAGCATGCTGGCTTTCATCCGGGTGCTCATCGTCTCCAGCCCGATGATCGGCACTACGAATTGTAGTTTTTCCTCGTTGGTCTTCGCTTTCGCCGCATCGTTTGGGTCGAGGTGCTCGATCAGGCCATGCAGGATCGGTCGATCGGGCTCAAGGTCGAAACGTTCGATATCCAACATGCCCCGGTCGCTCGTGTCCATGAGCACCGGAATGCGCAGTTCCCTGGCCTTTTGCCGACAGAAGATCTTCACGTCAACACTGTCGCATTCGTCCACCAGGATGTCGAGCTTGCCTCCTTCGGTACAGAAGCGCTCGATGTTGTCGCGGTCCAGTCCTTCGTTGAACAGGGTCACCTTGAGGAACGGGTCCAATTCGGCGATCTCGCGCGCCACGTTCACCGTTTTCAGGTGACCCATGCTCTGGGTGCCGCTGCGAATGCGGTTCAGGTTGCTCAGTTCCAGGGTATCGAAGTCGGCGATGCGCAGTTCGCCGAAGCTGCGCTCCAGGGCCAGCGTGAGGCAGATACTCTGACCCACGCTCAGACCGATCACCCCGACGCGTTTTGTGGAGAGGAGGGCTTGCTCCGCATCAGTGATCTTGTTCCGGTTACGATCAGTGCGTACAAGGGCGAACTCGGTCTCGTCGAGCAAGTGCACCAAACGGAAGGACCAGGGGTAGTAGACCCACACCCCGTATTCTTCCGCGGGCGAGCCGTTCAAGTGGGCCAGGGCCGCTATGTCACGTTCCTTTTTGCTGAAGACCCTGGAAGGGTTCAGTGTGCGCACAAGTTCGGTGAGCTGGCTATGCAACTCATCGAATACCTGTATGCGCGGTTCACGCTTCAGCAGATCTTCCAGCGCCGCTTTTTCTGCGTGGACGCGTGGTCGGAAGAACACCGGCCGGTGAGCGTTCCGGTCGGTCGCTGAAGCGCGTTGGAGCGCTTCGAGCAATGGGGTCATTGGGCGGTGAGCAACTGGTGTCCAAGATTGCCTTGCGGGCGTGAATCTAATCAACCTCAACTTATTAACAAATTGTCCACGATCCAAGTGCCAAACCTTAGCGTTACAAAGGACGTATCAGCGGCACCTTAGCACTTCCATCATGAATGCCGTACGCACCATTCAACAGCCTGACCCACAGCCGTGTGTCCTCTTTGTGGATGACGATGCCGGCAACCGCCAAGCCTTCCGAACGGCGTTCCGCCACGCGATGACCGTGCTGGTGGCCAAGGACCTCCAGGAAGCTTGGGCTTTGCTGACCACCAACCATGTGCACGTGGTGATCGCGGACCAGCGCATGCCGGGTACGCGGGGTAGCGATCTTCTCGCATTGGTCCGGGAGCGCTATCCGCATGTGCGCCGCATGCTGGTCACGGCCTATTCCGATCTGGACGCCGTGATCGAAGCGGTGAACAAGGGTGGGGTCACGAAGTACTTCGCCAAGCCTTGGGTGAACGACCAACTCGTCACAGCGGTGAACCAGGCGTTCGAAGAAGTGCGTGCCGAGGAGGAACGCTCCGCGTATACAGAGCGTTTGCTGGAGGCCAACCGCCAATTGGAATTCGCTTTGCGCCAGCGTCTGCTCTCCTGAGTTCAACCTCGTATCCCAGGGAAGCCGCAACGATCTCGTTGCGGCTTCTTTCTTTGTGCCATGCCCTTTCCCATCCGTGTTCCCGTCCTGCTGTTCCTTTCCCTCTCCATCGTCCAGGCTGATGGCCAATGCGATCGCTGGCAGCAGCGCGTGAAGTACACCATGCATGTGGACCTTGATGCGGCCAAGCACCGCTTCACCGGAGAGGCCAGGCTGGCCTATACCAACAACAGCCCCGATACGCTGCGCGAGGTGTTCTTTCACATGTACTTCAATGCGTTCAGGCCGGGCAGCGAAATGGACGTGCGCTCGCGTACGATCATCGATCCTGATGAGCGCGTCGGCGGCCGTATCGCAGAACTCACACCCGACCAAGTGGGCGAGCTACGCACCGAGGGCATGTTACAGGATGGGAAACCCGTGATAACGGTCGAGATGGGGACGGTGATGAAAGTTGTGTTGGCCAAACCGTTACTGCCGCGCAAGAGCACGACGTTCACCTATGGGTTCAAGGGGCAGGTCCCCGTGCAGATCCGCCGCAGCGGACGCGATAATGCGGAAGGTGTGGCGTACAGCATGACGCAGTGGTACCCGAAACTCGCTGAATACGATGAGCGCGGCTGGGATGCATATCCCTATGTGGGCCGCGAGTTCTACGGCGTGTGGGGCGATTTCGATGTGACCCTGGATCTGGACAGCGCCTTCGTGGTGGCGGCGAGCGGCGTTTTGCAGAACCCACAGGAGATCGGGCATGGTTATGACACGGGAAGGAAGCCGGTGAAGCGCCCTGAGGGTGGAAGGCTCGCGTGGCACTTCGTCGCGAACGAGGTCCACGACTTCGCGTGGGCTGCTGATAGGGACTACGTGCATTCCACCGAGCAAGTGCCCAACGGTCCGTTGCTGCACTTCTTCCGGAAGGACCAAGTGGAACTGGAACCGACGTGGAAGGAGTTGCCTGGCTACATGGTGCGCAGCTTCCAGTTCATGAACACCCATTTCGGCAAGTACCCCTGGCCGCAATACAGTTTCGTGCAGGGCGGCGATGGCGGCATGGAGTACCCGATGATGACCCTTATCACCGGCAAACGCCGCTTGGGCAGCTTGGTGGGTGTGAGCGTACACGAAAGCGTGCACAGTTGGTTCTACGGTGTGCTCGCCAGCAACGAAGGGCGTTTCCCATGGATGGATGAAGGCTTCACCGAGTACGCTTCCGGGGAAACGATGCAGGAACTGTTCCCGCACCCGGAGGACCCGCATGCCAGTGCGAACATGGGCTACCAGAACCTGGTGGAAAGTGGGCACCATGAGCCGCCGATCATCCATGCCGACCACTTTAAGACCAACGCCGCCTATGGTACCACGGCATACAGCTTCGGTGAACTGCTCGTGGACCAACTGGGCACGGTGATCGGTGACAAGACCGTGCACGCCGGGATGCTCCGCTATTTCGCCACATGCAAGTTCAAGCACCCGGAGCCCGTCGACTTCGAGCGGGTGATGGAGAAGCAGAGTGGGCTGGAACTCGATTGGTACTTCGACGAGTGGATCAACACCACGCGCACGCTCGACTATGCCATCCAGAGCGTGTTGCAGGTGGAGAACAGCTTGGTGATCACCTTGGAACGAAAGGGCGAACAGCTGATGCCGGTGGACGTGCGCATCACCTTCCGTGAAGGGAGTGAAGAGACTTACCACGTTCCGCTCTCGCTCATGCGCGGTGCGAAGCCGGAAGGCGGCGAGTCGTATGTGTTCACCGCGCTACCGGCCTGGCAATGGACCGATGCGCGGTATACGTTCAAGGTGCCGGGCACTATTGCCAACCTGGGAAGTGTGATGCTGGATCCCTCCCAAAAAATGGCCGATACCGATCGTGAGAACGACCACGTGATTATGTCGCCGGATGGCGGTGGGATCGTGCAGCCGTGAGCGATAAAGTATGTTAGAAACGCAGGCGCCGACCGATCGGAACAAGTCGGCGCCTGCGTGCGATCCGCTTCTACCTCAGGCGGCTACCTCTTCCTCCTTATGGCTATTCACCAGTTTGTGTTGCAACTCGCTTGGCACTTGCTGGTAGGCATGGAACCTCTCGGTGTAGGTCCCTCGGCCCTGGGTGAGACTGCGCAGGGTGGTGCTGTATCGGTCCAGTTCGCTCAACGGTGTGTGGGTTTTGATGATCTGGTAGCGACCCTCGGCATCAACACCCATCACGATGCTGCGGCGGCCTTGCAAGTCGGTCATCACGTCGCCCATCAGGTCCGAGGGTACGCGTACCTCCAGTTCCTGGATCGGTTCCATCAGTTGCGGATCCGCGTTGGTGAAGGCTTCCCGGAAGGCCTGTAGGCCGGCGATCTTGAAGCTTATGTCGTTGCTATCCACCGGGTGCATCTTGCCATCGAACACGATCACGCGGATGTCCCGTGCCGGCGACCCGGTAAGCGGGCCGCGCTCCATCTTCTCCATCACGCCTTTGAGGATGCTCGGCAGGAACTTGTTGTCGATCACGCCGCCTACGATGCAGTTGTAGAAAACAAGCTTGCCACCCGTGGGGAGATCGTGCACCTCCTTGCCACGCACGCTAACACCCGCAGGGTCGGGGATACCCTCGTACCAAGGGTCGATCGACAGGTGTACTTCACCGAACTGGCCACTGCCGCCGGTTTGCTTCTTGTGGCGGTAGCTCGCCGTGGCGCTCTTGCGGATGGTCTCGCGGTAGGGGACTCGCGGGCTGCTGAACTCCGCTTCGACCTTGTAGTGGTGGCTCAGTTTCCACTTGAGCAGGTTCAGGTGCAACTCGCCTTGTGCACCTATCAGTTGCTGCGCCGTTTCGCGGTTGTAAGTCAGCACGATCGTAGGGTCCTCTTTCTGGATCTCGATCAGGGCAGCGTGCAGCTTCTCTTCCTGTTTGTTGTCGGTGGCCTTGATCACCAGGCGCAGCCGTGGCTCGGGGAAGGCGATGGGCAGCAACTTGATGGCTTTGCCGGGAGTATGCAGCGTGTGGGCGGTAGCCGTATCCTTCAACTTCATCGTGCCGCCGATATCGCCTGCCACCAACTGGGTCACGGGTTTGCGGTCCTTCCCGTCAACGATGAAGAGCTGGTTCACGCGCTCAGTGGTGCCTGTGTTGTCATTGACCAGGTCCATGCCCTCCTTGAGTTCCCCGCTCATTACTTTGAAGAGTGTGACGTGTCCCGCGCGCGGCTCGATGACGGTCTTGAAAGTGAATAGCACGGTGGGGCCCTCGGCAACGCAGGGCAGGGTGCCACCATCCACCAGCGGTTCGGCGGGCATCTCCAGCGCGCTGGGTGCCACATTATCGATGAAGCCCATCAGGCGACCGCTGCCCATGTTGCGCAACGCGCTCAGGCAGAACACGGGAAAGCACGTGCGCTTCATCATGCCCTGCTTCAGGCCCAGGCGCATCTCGTCCTCGTCCAATTCGCCCTTTTCGAAGTAGTGCTCCATCAACGTCTCGTCGTTCTCCGCGGCTTTCTCCACCAATTCCTTGTGTAGCGTCTCGGCGCGTTCCTTCTCGCTATCGGGTATCGGTTGTTTCTCCGGTTTGCCACCAGCGTCCTTGAACACGTACATCGTCATCTTCAGCAGGTCGATGATGCGATGGAAGCCGTCGCCTTGCTCGACCGGATACTGCATCACGGTGACCGCGTTGCCATAGTGGTCGCGCGCCTGGGCCACGGTCTGGTCGAAATCCGCATTGGGGTGATCGAGCTGGTTCACTCCGATCAGCACAGGGCGGTCGTAACGTGACATATGGTCCCACACCAGGTCGGTGCCCACCTCTACGCCATGATGCGCGTTGAGCAGGAGCACGCAGGTGTCGGCCACGCGCAACGCCGGCATCGTTTCACCGACGAGGTCGTCGAGACCTGGCGTATCGATGATGTTGATCTTGTAATTCCGCCACTCCGTGTGGAGCACGGTGCTGTATACACTACTGCCCCGTTCGTGCTCAAGGTCGTAGTGGTCGCTTACGGTGTTCTTGTCCTCGACACGGCCGCGGCGATTGATCAGACCCGCTTCGAAGAGCATGGTTTCGGCCAGCGTGGTCTTGCCGCATCCGTGGGAGCCCAGGAGGACGACGTTCTTGATGTGTTTCGCATCGAAGACTTTCATGACGCAAGGAGGTTTTGGTGGAACATGGATCACATGCCACCGTGGAGGTCCCGCCTTGCCAGACGCTAACCGGGAACGGGACGCGCGGAGGAGCTTTGAAATTAGGCATGCGGCGGTGGCAATTCCAAGCGATCGCCAGCAGGGTCCATGGGCGACCTTGATCGGCATGGATGCATAACGAAAAAAGCCCCCGACGGGCGGGGGCTTTGGTTTGAGGGCAGACAGTTGCTCAGTTCAGCACTTCCATGGCACGCACGCCCTGTAGGCGCTTGAAGCGCGACACAACCTCATCGTAGTTGGCGGGCAGGTTCAGGTCCTTCATCGGGTCGAAGGCCAGCGGGGTTCCGCTGTTATAAGCCGAGTAGGAGCGCTCGGCATTTTGCTCCCTCTCTTCCGACGTTCCCTCCTCGTTGTTGAGCATGCTGGACTGGTTCGATGGGTTCATTCTCACAATTCGTCGCGCTTCCAACAGTACCGGTCGTGCGGAGCGGGGCCGAAGATAGGCGCATGTTCCGCTTTTGTAAACCCCCTGTGAAGAACCTTCGCTGAACCTTGGGATCCAAGGTTCGGATCGGCCCGATCTTTGGCAGCGTTCGATCGAACGTATCCGACACCTCAACCATGCGTCACGCCTTCTACTTCTGCGCCATCCTGGTCACTACCGTTCTCAGCACCAGTGCCTGCGCTCAATACAACACCAAGGGTACCGTGCACGTCGCGCTGGGCATTGCCGGTGGGGCGCATACCACCGAATATGAGACGACCACGCACATACTGGGAATCGCCGTCACCGACACGGAAGAGGATGGTGCAGCCACGTTCACGGTTCCCATAGAAGGAAGCTATGCGTTCGCCAATGCGTTCAGCCTTGGGCTCTATTTCGAACCCGGTAGTTACCTGGACTCAAGCGCCACCGAATCCAATGCGCTCATGCTTCTTGGTATTCAACCACGGTTCTACCTGGTGAATTCCGAGCACTTCGCATGGATGGCCTCGCTTCAATTGGGCATGAGCGCCTTGCGCATAGACCGTAGTGAACTTGGTGCGGAGAGCAGCGCGAGATATGCCGGCGGCAACTTCGGGATCAGTACGGGCGTGGGTTTCCTGTTCAGTGATCACTTCGGCATCCAGGTGCAAGCGCGTTACATGGCCACGAACATGCCGCTGAAGGAATACGAGGTGAACGGAGCGAGCATTGCATTGGACGACTTCGACGCGGTTTTGCGCACGCGGGGCGTAGCCATGCAGGCGTCGGCCACGTTCAAATTCTGATCGCTACCACGGCTGCATTACATTCGGCCCGCGTTGTGGTGCCAATGGGGCATGACCGCCGATGGGTCATCGGCGAAAGTGCCTCGGCGGCCTAAGAAGGGAATCCCGTTCGAACCGGGAGCTGTTCCCGCAGCTGTGAACCGCTGACGCCTGTCGCGATACCACTGTCCGCCCTGGGTGGATGGGAAGGTGCGGCGGGTATGGCGGTGAGCCAGAAGACCTGCCACCGCGCAACAGACAACGGCCACGGGACCATGGCCAGGTCGCTTGCGGTACAGGCGTCCGCCATCCCGGGGTTTCACATCATACACGCCGTGCGGTGAACGCGGCACGCTAAAACCCAACCTCATGTACCGTTCATTCCTAGTTGCCGGTTCGCTGGCCATTGCGTTCGTTTCGAACGCACAATCCTATGTGCACCAGGTAATGGTGCTCAATGAGGGCTACTACGACTTCGCAGGTGGTGAGCAAGTGGTCCCTGTTACCCTGGGCAGTTATGATCCAGTCTCGGGTGGCTACGAGACCGTGGCGACGATCGCGGGCGCCAGATATGGTAACCAGGTAAGTGTTGACGGTAGCAATATCTATGTGGGCGCCGATTCCTTCCTGCTGAAGTACGATGCTGACACCTATGTATTGTTGGATCAGGAAGTGGTTGTTGGGGTGCGTGCTTTCGCCTTCTGGAACGACCAGATGATCATCACCCGGGGTGAGATCGGGGGGCTTTCGCACTACGTTGAGGTGCGCGACAAGAACACCTTCGACCTGCTGTACAGTGTTCCAACCATCGATCTGCCTTACAGTTGTGAGGATGTTGAAGTGGTGGGCGATGTGGCTTACATCGCGGTAGGCAATGCCTTTGAGTGGGGGAATACTGTGGGCATGCTCGGAAAGCTTGATCTCACCACAGGTTCGTGGGGAGGCAGCGTCGACCTTGGTCCCGATGGACAGAACCCCGAGAACGTGATGGTGCGCGGTGATGCCATCTACACGCTTAACAACCGCGACTTCAGCTCGAGCAGCGTTAGCAAGGTGAACGGGGTAGGCGAGGGCGGTACTTCCGCAGCGCTCGCCTTTACCACCACCGTTACGGCTGGCGGCGGCTGCGCGGCCAGTGAACTGATGAGCAACGGGCGCATTTATTACATGGAATACGCCCAGGACCAGATGGCCCGTTTCGATGTCAGCATCGATGCGGTCAGCGATACGCTCAGCGGATCCATAGTGCCCTACGGCATCGTCGAGAACCCGATCGATCAGGTGATGTACGCCACCACCACGGACTATGTGAGCACCGGCGATCTGCATGTGCTCGCCTACGATGGCACGGTGCTCGGCACAACGCCCGTAGGTGTGGCCGCAGGCAGCCTGGCGCTGGATGTGCGCTTGAGCACAGGCGTAACGCCCACCTCCGGGGACGGTCTTGTGCTCTATCCGAACCCAGCGACGAGCGAGGTCTTCGTTCAACTACCTGGGATCGGTGGCAAGGCACCGGTCATCATCACCGATGCTACCGGTCGTATCGTGCGGGAAGAGGTGCTGTCGCTGAACCTCATGCAACGTTTGGATGTCGACGGTTTCGCTCCCGGCCTGTATACGCTGCAGGTTCGCGGTACCTCTGTAGCCCGCTTCGCTAAGCAATAAGCGCTGGTTGGGCCCGGTTCGATACATTTGCGGCCCTCAACACTGTCGCTCTGGACCCCTCGAAGGGCGACAGTGTTGATCCGCCTCCTTAGCTCAGCGGTAGAGCAGCTCATTCGTAATGAGCAGGTCTTCGGTTCAAATCCGAAAGGAGGCTCCAGAAAGAGGACCACCCATGGTGGTCCTCTTTTGCTTTTGGGGCGTTGGACATCATGCTTCCACAACGATATTTGTTCAGAGCAGCGCTCATGATCCACGAACCGGGAAGTCGCGCCCAAGCCCTTACCATGAAGGTTTTCATCTGCTGGATGCTTCTGTTGACCGCACCCATGTTGCGCGCCCAGAAGAACAACATAGACCTGCTTTGTTGCGAACCAGGCCGCTGGCACGATGCCCGGGAGTGCCGCGGTTGCGGGGTGTACAATGGATCAGCCTTGCTTTGTCACGGCGAAGACACGGGCACGCGTTATGTCGAGATCCGCGTGCCCCAGAGCTTCATTAAGCTGAACAAAGTGAAGGTGAAGGTGAAGATCCAGCCTGTGCAAGGGAAGGGATCACGCTTCAAGGTGACCAGTATCGAACGCAACAGCCTGGGTGCGCTAGTCACGCAATTCGGCATTAATGCCCAGACCGTTGATGGGTCCAAGCCGGGTGAGAAGTACTACGTGAAGTATCGGATCAAGGGCCAGTGACACGTGGCGTTCATGTCCCACAAGCGAGGCCGATCCACGCTTGGGGGCTTACTTATCGTTCGGCCACAACCAGGTCATTTGGGGACTTGTCCACCGACGGGACTTCCCGCGCAGTAGGCCACCCACGCACGATACTGGTCTTCGGAAAGGATATTATCCAGTTCCGAAAGGATCGTGTTCCCATCCGCACTGCTGATCGAGTTGGCCTTCTTCTTCACGCCGGCCACATCACATTCCTCCTTGCATGCCTCCTGGACGAATTGGACCCGTCTCAATTGGTCGGGCGTAAGCTTGAGCGCGGTCCATGTAGCAGTCGGCGTTCCCAGCAGACAGCTTTGTAATACCTCGCTGGACAGATCAGTGGTGGGTGCCTGTGCCGATGCGCTGGCACACCAAAGGACCAGAGCAGTGATCGATACAAAGGGTTTCCTCATAGGGATGGGTTCCGAACTGATGCCACAAGTTATGGTCAGCGACGCGCGAATCGCTCCTGTCGGATCGCGCTAATGCCACTAGGCGCCCAAGATCCGCATTACAAACGCCCGGCGTCACCTGAACAGGGTAACATGGCCTTTGCCCACCAGATGGTTCGTTGGCTCGCAGGGGTCCAGCATTCGCGTAGTGTAGGCATACACACCTGTCGGAAGGGGACCGCCACCCGCCTCGCCATCCCACTCTTCGAGCGGGTCGATGGTGCTCCACACTTCAACGCCCCAGCGGTCGTACACATGCAACTCGTAGTCCGTGTCCGCGATATCCACACGCGCAGGCCAGAGATCGTTGATGCCATCGCCATTGGGTGTGAATGCGTTCGCCAGGAAGAGCGTTGGTTCCGTGCGCACATCCACCGTCACCGTCGTGGTGTCGTTACAGCCATTGGCCTGGGTGGCGTAGAGCGTATAGGTGTATTCCGCGTATCGGAGCATATCATAGTGGAAATAGGCTGCGCACTCGTTTGTGATCAGGCTGTCGCCGATGAAAAAGGCGCACGAATCGGTCGAGGATCCGAGTACGATGTCGACGAACCGCGAGCAGGGGTCCTGCATCACCGTGAGGATGGCGGGCACTTGGTATTGCGCGTAGATGCTGTCGAGCACCGCCAGGCTGCCGCAGCCCAGGGAGTCATAACCCTGTAAGGTCACGGGCATCCAGCCTGGCTGGGTGAAGTGGATCAAGGGATCCAACTCATTGCTGAAACCCGTCTCCGGCCAGCGCCACACAAGCGAATCGGCCGTGCTGACCGTTGTATGCACCAAGGTGAGCACGTTCACGCAAGTGGTGTCGGGCGCTACAAATGCCACCGTGGGGCTGGGTAATTCGTTCAGCACCACTTGGGCGTTCACCACGCAGCCCAAGGAGGTGTCGGTCGCCGTGAGGTCGACGGTTCCGGTGAGGCCGGCGGGCACTTGGATGGAGTTGGTCGAGTCGGTGGTGCTCCACACATAAACGTCTGGCTCGAAGCCCCATTCCAATTCAGCAGTGAGTACCGGTGGGTCGCTCGGACAGTAGTCCGTGATACCGAGTATCGTGATGCCCGGATCGCCGATCTCCTGGCTTGGATAGGATGGGCAACCCACAGGACCGCTGATAGACACTGAATAGATCCCCGGACCCAAGCCGGTGAGCGTGGTGCCCGTGGCACCCGCAGGTGCGATCCAGAAGAAGTTGTACGGACCGCCGGGGTTTAGCGTCAAGGTGAGCGTGGCATCGTTCGCTCCGGCACAGCTGATGTTCGTGTAGGTGAACGAACCCAAGGGTGGCACGCCCGGGTCCGTGATCACGGTGTCCAACACCGATTCGCAGCCCGAGGTATCGGTCACCACCACCGAATAGGGCCCTGGTTCCAACGCTGTTACTGTGGCTCCTGTCGCTATGCCATCATGCGCCCAAACGTAGGTGTACAAGCCAGGGGTACCGGCCAATACGGTGAGTGTTCCATTGTCATCGCCGGGGCAGGTTATAGGCGTACCTGTCAAGGTGACGTCGCAAGGTGTTTGCGCCCGCCCGGTCAAGGTGCAGAAGGCGACAAGCAGTGCGAGTAGGGAGCGCATGGCGCGCGAATTTCGAGAAAGAACCGTTGCGCGCCACTTCGGATCGAGGGACACACGCGGAGAAATGACCATGCACCCCGGCAACGATCGGCCGCAGACCCGTAGTATGTGCCCGGTGCGAAGGGACCCCGCCAACGCTGTATCCACCAATTGCTGAGCGCGATTAGGTACCCCACGAAGGCGATAACCCCGGCCATTCAAGGCCGGGGTTATCGCTTAAAGGGAACCGCGAGTGTTACTTGCTGATCACCAGTCGCTCGGTGTAGCGTTGGCTACCGGCGGTGATGTT
>JBDTNF010000044.1:0-40205 GCA_039933875.1 Flavobacteriales bacterium
CAGTTGAAGGCGGGCGTGATCTAGAAGATCAGTGGCAGCGAATTGTGCTGGCCAGCGGGAGGGAAGGGCTATTCCATCGGCGCCGGGCACAGCCCACCATGACAAGAGAATGTGGAGCGTAGGCATAGCCTACGCTCAGAAAGGGGTACAACGATCTAAGTATCCCGTAGCCCCTTGGCCCTGCGAGCCGTGCTGATCGTCTCCGCCAAAAAGCCAGCTAGGGTGGGCGCATGGAGCCGGTCGATGATCTCCTGGGCAAGGCGCTGCCGTGCGAATTCAAAGTCGTGTTCGGGCTTCTCCCGCGTCACCTTGCGCAATAGCCACTTCGCGCGCAACGCGTCGCCGTTCAGTGCGCGCAAAAAGCCCAATTCGTAGCGGCGCCACGGGTCGTGGCCGGCGTCGCGCCGCACCGCGCGGATCGCCGCGCGGTAGGTCCCGAGTTCCTGTTCAATCGCCCGCACGCGTTCGATCGCGCGATCGCAGGCCGCATGCACCACGTGCGCGAACTGTTCCTCGTTCTCGAACTCTTCGAAGCCCTTCTCCCGGTAGCCATGGGCGAACGCGAAGTGGTCACGCGGAAAGAAGTGGAAGTCGGCCCCCACGTTCAAGTAGGTGCCTTTTGAGAATGAACTCGGCTGGAACTCGATCACGATGGTGTACCAGCCCTTTTCCAGGAGGAATGTGCGAGAACGCCCTTGTTGGACAATGCCCAACGGAAGCAAACGCCCGCGGGCAATGCGTTTCAGGATCGCGTTGTGGTCCGCTTCAGCCAATCAAGGTGCAAGAAACCAATTTCGGAACAGCTTCCATGTACGGCCAAGCATGCACGCGAATGGAGGTGCGCCTAGGGCCGCTGTGTTGGACTAACGAGAGCAGCGGCAGGATCTTCGAAGACGGAAGACCCAGCGGAGGTTCAAGAGGTGGATGTATCGGCCCTGGCGCCGGGTATCTACACCTTGGCCATCCAGAGCGAACGGCGCTACGGTGAGACCAGGTTGGTGATCGCGCGGTGATCACAGGACCGAACGCAACGGTGCCGTTAGAAGGGGTGCTGCTTTCTGGCCGGCACGATCCGGCGCTGGAAGGTCGTGAAGGAATAGATCACGTCTCCTGGCTCTTCGCACAGGGGGCAGAGCCCACCATGTTGACTACCGCGCCAACACCAGCCGTTGCGTACCGAGCACCTCAACACCGGCCACCAGGCTGCAGGCATAGGATCCGCTCGGCTGGCCGCCCATGCTGAACGAGCCCAGACCACTTGCATCAAGGGGCACGGTCAACACGCACCGGCCAGCGGCATCGTTCACGAGGAGCTTGGGCGATGCGGCGTGAACGGGCAACGTGTATTCGACCCGCACCATGTCAGTGGTGGGGTTGGGGTACAGCCCCAACGCGGATCCGTCGCCGCCCGCTTGTTGGTCCATCCCCATGCCGATGATGCCTGCGCAGTCCATGCAGGGCAGCACACCCGGCAATTGGTACAATTTGGATGAATAAGGGGGTGCCCCGTCCGGAGAGCCCGTCAGGATCATGTACGTCATGCCGTCCTCGCCGGTGAACAGTGGGGGCTTGGCATTCACTTCATCGTAGCCACCCACGCCGCTGAAGCCGAACAGGAGATCATCGACCAGGACGGTACCATCCTGCGTGAACACGCGCGTGCCGCTGACGTAGTCCGTGTCCACTGTCAGCATCATCAGTTCAATGGTCGACGGGTCCGTGTCGAATGTGTTCTCGGTGAAATACAACACGTCGAAATAGGAATAGGCAGGATCAAGCGCAGGGTAGTCGATCGTGGTGTAAACACTCAGGTCCAGGTTGTACAAGGTCACTCCCGCAGCGCCCTTTGTGTAGAGCTTCACACCGGCGTTGGGCAGCGAGCGCACCACGCGCATCCCGTTGGGACCCGTGCCCACCACGGTGATCTGCGCATGCGATCCAAGGCTCAAGGCGAACACGATCGCCAGGGTGGTGATGGTCTTAAGGTGTTTCATGGGAACAGGTTTCGGTTGCTGCCGTGAAGCTAGGCCAGCCCCATGCGGCTTCAATGCCCACAAGTGGTGGATCCGCTGCGATCTTCGCGAAACGCACGACGCGATCGTCGCTCTCTCGGGCCAACCCGCCGGGATCTTTGTCCTGGAAACCCGCACGCCGGACGGCATGGTCCGGCGCTGGAAGGTTGTGAAGGAATAGATCGGGCCTCCTGTGGTCCGCTTCAGCCAATCAACGTGCAAGAAACCAATTTCAGATCAGCCCACATCTCAGGCAGGCACACGAGAATTGAGGTGTGCGGCCGCTCCGTTCCGTTGGGGATCTTCACACTGGTCCTTGGATTAGCGGCAGCGAAAGGCTCGGGAGCGGGGTGTTGATATGTGCATGCCTCAATACAATCGGCTTGGTCGGATCTTTGTGCTGAAACAAATACCGTGACGATGGGCACCACGCCGCCGAAATTGACAGTGACCGAGCTGAACGAACTTCACGCCCGGCAGACGCGGGAACAGATTGAAGTCTTCCAAGGGAGCATGACTCTTAGATCTTTCATGCTCGAAAAATCGGTCTTCGTTGAAGGGCAGACCTCCGCAATGCTGCGGAGCCTGTTAGGTATCCCTCCCGAGAAGAAATCGAAAGTCTTTGGTAATGGAGGGCAAGCATTGTCCTTCAATACCAAGATGGAGCTCTTGATCGATATTGGCGCGCTGGGCGAAGAGGAGCGAAAGTTGTTCGAATTGTTCGGCGCGATTCGAAACCAATTCGCTCATAACTGGAAAGCGAACACCATGATCGAGTGCATGGCATTCATCAAGGACGTCCACCCGAAATTGTGGAAGGAGCGATGTCCAACATGGGAGGCGGGTATTGAGAAGGACTTTATAGCAGCACTAGTGAGCATCTGCAACGATGTAGTGAATAAGACTCTTGCGATTACAGACAAGGTGAAGGACAAGATGCGCGCAGAAATCGATGGTGGAATCCTTAAGGTTGTTCAGGACTCCCTGCTCACGTCCATTTCAACCGTCACTAACGCAGTTCGTGAAGAAGTCCGTCAACACTTACTGGCGCAGAAGATATTGACCAACAGCGAAATTCTCTCCATCCCGGTGGGAATCGCGCGGCGCGTATGCGACCAAGTGAACGCAGCAGTAGTGGAGCACATGTCCACATTGGCCGCGAAGTCGGGTTTTGTCCCTAGTCCGGCTGGACCGTATTTCAAGTTGGACCTTGAGATGTTCGATGATGAGGGCAACTCTATTAGCGGACTAAGCACATCGAAAGATTGATGAGCACAGCAGATCGGCTAACACTCTTCTTTGGGCTGTTGACGGCAATTTCGGCTGGCGGGAATATTCTCCAATTCTATTTGGGCAACCGAAGGAACCGTAAGCATGCTGAGCACACTGCACTTCTTCAAGCTACGCTGGGCCTTGCTAATATGCAGAAGGAGCCAATGATCGCCGAACGCCATAGTGTTCGGTCCAAGGCCTTTGATCTGTTGTCCGATGTCGAGAAAACTATGGTTGGGATGAATATCGATGGCGGGCGCCCAATGGAATACACTCAAAAAGTGGCAAGACTTGGGCAATGGAGATTAACAATGGAAGAGCACGCCGCAGCATTGGATCGCATATCCGATCCTTCGATGGATGAGTGGCGCAGCATAGGATCCCAGTTTGAGCAGCTGCCCCCTCTCTGGAACGCCGCAGACAGGGCCTTCACTCACAACAAAGTCAACAGGAGAAATCCGAACAATACGGACATCGAGAACTACAAGGCTGCGTTGGCTAACGCTTTGGCGGCGATACGCACGTTGAAACCAAAGTTCCGGGAGACCTCATAGTTTGAGGCGATTCTAATCTGAAGTCGTCAGAATCCCCCCATCCCCGGCCCCGCAGGCACATCCGAATTGAGGTGTGCGGCCAGCGCCGTTGCGTTGGGGGGCATCACGCGCGGCTGGTTTGCTGCGATTGGAACAGTCGGTCAATGCTGTACTACGAAGCGTTGTTGCCCGAACGAAGTACCGCGCGCGAACAATACGGAGTAGACACCGGGCGCCAGGCCTTCAACCGAAAGCGTCGTCCGATCGCTTGTGACCGGTTCTCGAAGGAGTTCCCTACCGTGTACATCGATCAGGCGAACGGAGCCGCTTATCCCTTTCCCGGCTGGGAAACGGATGTCCACATGATCGGAAGCAGGATTGGGTATCACCTGGAGTTCATGAACAAAATGGGGAGTATCCTCGACCCCAACGTTAGTGCAGAGCGTCGTCGAGTTGCCGCCATGTGCCATCTGGGTCGACAAGTCGGTCACTTGCAGGCTCGGCGGTGCCAGGGCGGTCATGACTTGGGTGGATGTGAGCGCTGGGGGAGGCACCTCCACGGCGATCGGTGTCCAATCGTCGCAGGGACTTTGAAGATTGAAGGTCTGGATGATGTGTATCTCAGCCCCTTGGGTACCCGCATCCGGCGTAAGCGTTCCGACGGATAAGATGCCATATGTTGTGGTGCCTTGAGATACTGAAGCCGCTTCACTAAAGCCCAGCGATGCACCGTATGCGTTTTGACTGATCAGGTCGCCATAAAAGCCAGTGAGACGCAGGAGGTGGTGAACGCTCGTACCAGCTATGTCTGAGGCTGAACCAGTGACCAGGATCTCACTATCCGTGCTCTCAACATCCCGCGCAGCAAAGGAATCTCCGCATGAATAGTCACGCTCCCACATGATGTCGCCATTCGCATCCACCTTCCATACAGCGAGCGCATCCGCGTTGGATCCTGCAACAAAAAAGTTGCTGTTATAGGTCGGCGCGATGGCAACGCCGGAAACCGAACCTGTGGATTGATAGGTTTTGTCCCATAGATAGGTTCCATTGGAGTCGAGCCTTGCCAGCTGGAAGTGTGTATTGGGGAACTGCCAGCGAGTACCGGCGATCATAAAACCGCCATCAGCCAAGCGCGCGACATCCTTCGCATCCGATCGAAATGCGCTACCGAATTCGGTTGCCCAGATGACCGTTCCGGCCCCGCTCACTTTCACGGCGAGCATGTTGCCATCCACACCGCCTCCCGTCTCCACTCTTGAACCCACCACCAGGTATTCGTCGTTGTCGAGCGCGATGACCTTACCGGCGGATTCCTGGTGCGTGGTGGTGCCGACCCGCTTCACCCAGGCCGGCGTACCATCACTCGAGAAGCGGGCTAGAAGGATATCCGGAGCGTTCGCATCATAACCGCCTGCGACCACGTAGCCTCCATCGCCCGTGACCGTTACGCTGTTGAGGCCATCTGAACCGTCGCCACCGAAGATCCGCGTCCAGACAGTATCCCCCTCCCTATTGAACTTGATAACGTACGCGTTCAAGGCTTGGTCCGAGGCGGATGGGCCAAAGGATCCAGTGCTCCCAACGATGAGGTAACCACCATCACTGGTGGTTACCACCTGTCCGACATGTTCATCGTTGATACCACCGAGGGTCTCGTGCTGTGCGAAGAGTTGAGCTGTGGTCGGTAGCACGGTGCTCACACACAGGGTGGCGAGTGCAATGCCGCGCTTTGAATGGACCATATGCCGAATGTAGCACCTAGTTGAAGGAGCCATGAACTAGTGTCTTCAGTTCAACACTCTTCAGAATCCCCCCATCCCTAGCCCCGCAGGCACACCCGAATTGAGGTGTGCGGCCAGCGCCGCTTCATTGGAGATCAGCACGCGGCGCGCCTTGCTGCCTTCGAAGCCACCAAGAATGCCTGCTGCTTCCAGTTGGTCCACGACGCGGCCTGCGTGGTTGGAGCGCAGGCAGAAGGTGTTCACCGTTTGGCGAGATGAAAACGCCGCACCTCTTCGGAGCCGATCACCTGCAACTGGTAATTCCCCGCAGCAAGCCCGCTCACATCAAGCCTATTACCCACCAAGGGCTGCGAGAGCACGACTTTGCCCGTGGTGTCGAACACACGCGCAGTTGCGTTCGCGCCGCCGAACGGCACCACCACCACGTCGGTCGCGGGGTTCGGATAGAGTCCGCCGTTCGCGTTCTCAGCCTCCATGGAAACAGCCGTGAGGACCCCTTCCACGATCGCATGCGTCGTATTGATGGCCGGTCCCTCGATGGTCTCCACCAAGCCGCTCGGCCAACGGATCTGCACCTGTTCCACTTCATCATCCTGCGCCAACCCGAAGTGGGCTCCGATGAAACTCATGAAAGTGAACCCTTCGCCACTTCGGATGTCACGGATCTGCGTGCCTAGCGCGCTGGTCACTACCACCCGCGCCCCGATGGCTTCACGGTTGCTCAGCGTACCGGTTAGGTCGAACCGGATCCAATTGTTCCCATTTCCCGCGTTGCGCGTCAGGAAGGTGTAGCCTACGGCGTCCAGGAAACCGTCGTTGTCGATATCGCCGACAGCGCCCATCAAGCCGTACGCTTGGCGCCGGAACGTCCAATCGCCGTTGTTCAGGTATATTCCGTCGCCCACCACGTCAACGTAACCGTTGTTGTCGAAGTCGTGCGCCATCCAATCACGGCTATTGCCCGCGAAGCCCTCGATCCCCGTACCCGCGATCGCGCTGGTGAAGTTCCCAAGGCCATCGTTGCGCATGAGCTTCTGGGGGCCGCCGTCATTGTTGCCGATCAGCACGTCCATGTCCCCGTCGTTGTCGAAGTCGGCCCAGGCTCCGCTCCAGCTCTCGTGGCTGTCGGCGAAACCCTGCGCCGCCGCGATGTCCGTGAAGCCCCCGTTGCCGTCGTTGATCATCAACAGGTCTTGCGGGTCGCATCCGCAGCGGGCCACGTACAGATCCATGCTTCCATCGTTGTTGATGTCGGTGAACAATGAGCCATAACTGCCGCAATACCCGCCGTAGCCTCCTTGGTCGAAGACCAGGGCTCCCTGCCCATTGTTGATGAACGCGACGTTGTCATCGATATCGTGGCATACGAAGGCGTCCAGGTGACCATCGTTGTTCAGGTCAACGAAGTTGGTGCGCTGGCTGAAGATGAAGTTCGAAGGGCTCCATTCGGTGTACGCAGTGCCATCGGCGCTGGCGTTCATGAACGTGACACCATCGCTCGATCCGTACATGAGGTCACGATGCCCATTCCCGTCCCAGTCCGCCACAGCGAAGCTCCACGACGGAAGGTGGTTCGCTGTCGTTGTGGGATAGGACACGGTGTCGAACGTTCCTTCAGCGGTTTGGAAGGCGATCAGTATTTGGTCCGCTTCCGGCTTTACGATATCGTCCAACCCATCATCGTTCATGTCCACCATGCCCACCATCGGGTAAAGTCCTGGGTCATATTCATAATTGAAGATGAGCGCCATGTTGGCCATGGTCAGCGTGATCTCGAAGGCTTCGCTTGAGTGGTAGTTGTCGAAGGCGATGATGTAGGTGGTGCCGGCCACCGCCCGCCAGTTGGCCTGGGAGGCGGTGACCCCGTTGTTGTCATTGCTCACCAGGCATTGCAGCGCACCGCATGCGCCAGTGTATACGCTCACACGCGTATCGGACGGTCCGCCGCCCGCCCGCATGGCGGTGTCCGCCGTGGCGGTATAGGTGTACCAGATGGCGTTCGTCGCATCGCCCCCCGTACCACAATAAACATTGGGTTCCCCATCAACGGTCACGCTCGCCGTCGTGCCGAGAGCGAGTGGGAGAGCTGTGCCGCAGCTGCCTTGTGCGGCGGCCCGCATGGGCAGCAGTGAGCAACAGGCGATGATCACGATCCATTTCATTGGTTGCGGCAGGTTGATCCCAAGACAGCAAAGTACACGTATTCATCGCAGGACCACGCCCGATCGGCTTGAACGCGCTCACTCGCGGGTCCCTTGCTTGCCGGGGTTGTCATGCAGCCTTGAGGTAGCCCTTCGGCTCCCCGCGACGTCTTCAGAATCCCCCCATCCCCGGCCCCGCAGGCACACCCGAGTTGAGGTGCGCGGCCAGCGCCGCTTCGTTCGGGATCATCACGCGGCGCGCTTTGCTGCCTTCGAAGCCACCGAGAATGCCGGCGGCTTCCAACTGGTCCACGATACGGCCTGCGCGGCTTGCCCAGCTTCAACTTGCGTTGGATCAGGCTGGTGCTGCCCTGCTGGGTCATCACCACCAAGCGGGCGTCATCCTCGAACATGCTGTCGCGCCCGCCTGCCGGAGGCAGGGTCGCCTTCTCGCAAAGCATCTCAGGTAGTATCAGAGGCCAAGCGCCAACAATGACCGCTCCTCATCCTGTAGGAAGGCGATGTTGTCGGCATAGTGCCTGTCCAGCAGGCTCAACACGATCCGCGTAGGGGCGTTGCCTATGCGAAGCCACACCACTTTGGGCGGTGTTCCTCGCAGCATACTGAGTTGCTCGAAGTCAGTGACCTTCGTGAGGATGTTGAATCCATGCTCGCTGGCATAACGCCATAGGTCGTGATCAGGCGTTCGTTCAAAGCCAAGTTCAAGCGTATGCACTGAACCCGGGAAGCGGTCCTTCAGGTGATGTACCAGCTTCGGCGAAAGGTTGTGGTCCACCAGGAACTTCACGCCGCAGGCGGGATCACATGCAGGCGCCGTTCGCGGTCCGCTGCAAAGCCAAGGCAGGCCCTGATGTCGTCCTCTGTCAAATAGGGGAAGTCCGCAAGGATCTCCGGAATGGACATGCCACCAGCCAGGTATTCCAACACATCGCCCACCGTGATGCGCATACCCCGGATACAAGGCTTACCGCTGCGGATGGCTGGATCGACCGTGATGATCTTGGTGTAGTCCATGGCATTCATCGTTCCTCAAAAATAGGACATCACAACCTCTGTCAACCATCCTTAGAATCCCCCCATCCCCGGCCCCGCAGGCACACCCGAATTGAGGTGTGCGGCCAGCGCCGCTTCGTTGGAGATCAGCACGCGGCGGGCCTTGCTGCCCTCGAAGCCACCGAGAATACCGGCGGCTTCCAGTTGGTCCACGATGCGGCCTGCGCGGTTGTAGCCGAGCTTCAACTTGCGTTGGATCAGGCTGGTGCTGCCTTGCTGGGTCATCACCACCAGGCGGGCGGCATCCTCGAACATGCTGTCGCGATCGCCATCGTCCATATCGCCGCCGCC
This sequence comes from Flavobacteriales bacterium, assembly GCA_039933875.1. Classification (GTDB taxonomy): domain Bacteria; phylum Bacteroidota; class Bacteroidia; order Flavobacteriales_F; family PHOS-HE28; genus PHOS-HE28. The sequence goes on from JBDTNF010000044.1 coordinate 9,069, forward strand.
TTCGCCGTCCTCGGTGGGCACGTCGGGTAGGATCAGGGCTTCGGGGTAGCCGCGCTGGCCACCGATGAAGTCGCAGATCCGGTCCACCTCCGGCGTGTCCACGAAGGCGCACTGGATGCGGATCAGTTCGTTGCCGGTGCTCAGCAGCATGTCGCCACGGCCGATCAGCTGGTCGGCACCGCCGGTATCGAGGATGGTGCGGCTGTCGATCTTGCTGGTGACGCGGAAGGCGATGCGCGCCGGGAAGTTGGCCTTGATGGTGCCGGTGATGATGTTGACGCTCGGCCGCTGCGTGGCGATGATCAAGTGGATGCCGATGGCGCGGGCGAGCTGCGCGAGGCGTGCGATCGGTGTTTCCACTTCGCGGCCCGCGGTCATGATCAGGTCGGCGAACTCATCGACCACCAGGATGATGTAGGGGAGGAAGCGGTGGCCGTTCTCCGGGTTCAACCGGCGGCTGATGAACTTGGCGTTGTACTCCTTGATGTTGCGCACCTGTGCCTCCTTCAGCAGCTCGTAGCGCTCGTCCATCTCGATGCACAGGCTGTTCAGCGTGGCCACCACCTTCTTGGTATCGGTGATGATGGCATCGCTGTCGCCCGGCAACTTTGCCAGGAAGTGCCGCTCGATCTTGTTGAAGAGCGTGAGTTCCACCTTCTTCGGATCGACGAGCACGAACTTGATCTGGCTCGGGTGCTTCTTGTAGAGCAGCGACACGAGGATCGCGTTCAAGCCCACCGATTTGCCCTGGCCCGTGGCACCAGCCATGAGCAGGTGGGGCATCTTGGCGAGATCGGTCACGAAGGTCTCGTTGCTGATGGTCTTGCCCAGTACGATAGGCAGGTCCGCTGTGCTGTTTTGGAACTTCTCGCTGGCGATCACCGCGCGCATGCCCACCATCTGCGGCTTGCTGTTCGGCACTTCGATACCGATGGTGCCCTTGCCGGGGATCGGCGCGATGATGCGGATGCCGAGCGCGGCGAGGCTCAGCGCGATGTCGTCCTCCAGGTTCTTGATCTTGCTTATGCGCACCCCCGCCTGCGGGATGATCTCGTAAAGTGTCACAGTCGGCCCGATCGTCGCCTTGATCTTGTCGATACCGATGTTGTAGTGGCCGAGCGTCTCCACGATGCGGTTCTTGTTCGCCTCGAGTTCCTCCTTGGTCACGGTGAGTTCGCCCACGCCATGGTCCACCAACAGGTCCACGGGTGGCAGCTCGTAGCTGCTCAGGTCCAGTTTCGGATCGTACTCCCCGAATTCCTTCAGCCGCTCTTCGATCTGGTCCTCGCTCAAACGTTTCTCCTCGGTCATCGCCACCACGCTCATGCCGTTCAGGTCGCCGTTCAAGTCACCCACGGATGAAACGACAGGGGAGGCAAGGGGCGCCACCACTTCAAAGGGCGCGGTCTCCAGTTCGAGTTCCGGTGTCTCGGTCACCGCGAGGTCTTCCGAAGCGGCCTCCTCAACATCGGTCACCGCGAGGTCGTCACCGCGAGCATCGCGAAGCGGCGAAGGAGTCTCGGTCTCTTCCTCCATCACGCCCTGAGCGGAGTCGAAGGGCACTTCCTTCAGCGTTACCCCCGCCTCCGCAACAACCTCAGGTTCCCGCACCCGCACTCCAGGCACAACAGCGATCGCTTCTTCCACCTCCTCATCGGCGAGCCCGCCCTGAGCGGAGTCGAAGGGCCGAGCCTTGAGTTTATCGAACGCCGCCTGTAACCAACCGAACGAAGGATTGAACGTGAACACGATGAAGGCCGCCAGCGCGAAGAAGATCAATGCACCGGTACCGAAGTTCCCGAGCAATCCGCTCAGGTTCCTGGTGATCGCGAAGCCCACACCGCCGCCGAGGAACATCAGCTCGCCCCGGAACACGAAGCCCAGCACCGTAGGTAGCCAGAGCGCGGCCATCGCGGTCCAGCCCAACGTGCGGCGCGGAGGCAGCAACCAGGTGCCGAGCAGAATGCGGATGCCGCAGAGGAAGGACCACACCGGCATGGCGAAGGCCGCGAGGCCGAACCATTTGTAGATGAATTGGTTCGCGGTGAGCGCGCCGAGTTTGCCCAGCCAGTTCTCCACGCGCACTTCCGGACTGAAGATCTCGCCCCACGAGCGACCGATCAGGTCCTGGTCGATGCGCCAGGTGAAAAGGAACGAGGTGAACGCGACAAGCAGGAACGCGGAGAAGAGCACGAGGAAAAGCGCGAAGACCTTGTGCGTGCGCTCATTGGCCAACAAGGCCTTGAAGCGTGCCCAGCGGCCGTCGCCAGCGGGTGCGCTCTCTTTGCGCTTGCGTTTCGTCGGTGGGGCGGCGACCTCCGGTTCTTCCCGGACGGTGTTCCGTTTCGTGTTGGCCAAGGGTAGGAAAGGCTTGATGGACGCGCCTTCGCGCGTTGTGCCCAAATGTATCCGGGCACCTTTGCTCAACGGTGCGGCACCCCGGGCTATTATCAACACCGCCGTGGGGGATCATTCGGCGGGTCGAAGCATGCAGCGATCCTCTGCCCCTCGTGCCGCGCCAGCGGCTCCAGATCGAGGGGCTGACCGAAGCGAAGCGGAGGTCGGGGAGCAGAGGCTGCATGCTTCCTTGATGACAGCAAGTGAGCAGGGAAGAAACCAAGATCCGTCCGATGGGGTCACATACAGCCCATCCACCGACCTCATGCACCGCGCATCCGGGTTGGGTCCGATCTCCGGACGCCTCCGGGATGGGAGCAGCACGTCATTACATTTGAGAACCCACCTCCCTTTGCTTTCACCGAACGTCACCCGCATCCCGATCCTCGCGCTGCTGGGCGTTTTGGTCGTGGCTACAACAGCCGCCCAGAGTTTCGTGAACGGCGACCTCGAAGGTGTCTCGGGAACTTCGGTGACGCCGCCCGGCTGGACGAATGTGCCTTACGGTGATCCCGTGTGCGAAGCTGACGCGGAGTACGCCGCGACGCCGGACCTGACCGATGTGAACGGTCCGGTCTACAGCAATGGCATCATGGGCAATCCGTATTCGGGCTCGACATTCGAGTGCGGGCTCTATGGTGCCGGTTACCACGAGGGTCTGATGCAATCCGTCTCCGGCTTCGTTCCGGGGCAGTCCTACACCATCGGGCTGCACCAGACGGTGGTGAAACAAAGCAGCACCGACTACCTCGACGAGACCGGGACGTGGAGCGTTTACATGGACAATACGCTTATCGGCACTACCACGCCCACCTTCAGTGCCGAGCCGCCCATCAGCCTGAACAAGCCGTGGGACCTGCGCTTCGTGACGTTCACTGCGACGGCCACTACGCATTGGATCAAGTTCCTGCCCGACGATGACGACGCCGACCAGATGCCGCCGAACGGAGTGCGTATGGGGATCGACTGCATCTTCCTCCTGGGCGGCAACACGGACATCACTTCGGGTGCCTTTCTCGGCAACGACACCAGTTTCTGCGTAGGTGGTTCCGTGTTGTTGGAGACGGGGCTTCCCGGCCAGATGCATGTCTGGCAGGATGGGTCCACCGGCGAGAGTTTACTGGTCACAGTGTCCGGCGACTACTGGGTCGAAGTGGAGTTGGAATGCGGCGCTGCGCGGGACACGATCACCGTAAGCGTGGTGGATCCGGTCACAGTGGATCTGGGCGAGGACGTGGTCACCTGCACGGGCAACATCTTCACCTTGAACGTCGACGTTCCGGGAGCGGCGCAATATGAGTGGCAGGACGGGGCCACCACACCGGGTTATACGATCTCGGCGTCCGGCCAGTATTGGGTGGAGATCACCAACGCCTGCGGTTCGGTCAGTGACACGATCAATGTCACCTTCCTGCCCGCACCGGATGTTGACCTGGGACCGGATATCGTAGCGTGTTCCAATGCCCCGGTAATCCTCGATGCCACCTTCGATGATGCCACGGTCGTCTGGCAGGATGGTTCCACGGCGAACACGTACACGGTCACCGAGCCGGGTACCTATTGGGTGGATGCCACCACCGGATGTGGCACCATCTCCGATACGATCGCGGTTTCCTTCGTTGATCCGCTCGTTGTCGACTTGCAGGGGAGCCTGTCCTGCGATGGAACGCCCGTGGTGTTGACCGGCCCGCCCAATGCGGACACCTACCTGTGGCAGGATAATTCCACGGGGATGACGTTCACGGTGCTGGTTCCGGGCATGTATTCGCTCGATGCAGGGAACGCATGTGGTGTGGTTTCGGACATGATCGAGATGTTGTTGCCTTCGCCACCAGCGGTCAACCTCGGTGCCGATGTGGTGCTCTGTCCGGGTTCGAGCGCCACGCTTAATGCGACGCTACCGAACGCGACCTACGTCTGGCAGGATGGCTCCACCAATGCCACATTCACGACGGATCTCCCAGGCACGTATTGGGTCGATGTGCTCGTGAACGGCTGCTTCGGCACCGATACCGTGGATGTGTCCGTTGACGACTGCACGGTGATCCTGGAGATCCCCAACGTGTTCACACCCAATGGCAGTGGGGACAACGACCTCTTCACGCCGATGGAGCGCAAGGGCATCACCAGCATGCGCACACAGATCTTCGGTCGCTGGGGCAATTTGCTCTTCAGCACCACGGACCTTGACATCAGCTGGAACGGGAAAGGACCGAACGGCGATCTTGCTCCGGATGGCACCTATTTCTGGGTGCTCGAGTATACCACGGTGACCGGTGATCGGATAAGCCTGACGGGCACGCTGGCCCTGTTGCGCTAGGCGCTCACATCGTGAACGTCCCAAGCACTTCGGCGAGTTCGTGCTCCAGCACCTGGGCCGGCACCTTCTCGAACTCCTTTTTCACTTCGAATTTCGCAGGATCCACCTTGCCGGGCTGAACGGAGATGGCGTTGAGACGCATGCGCACACCGTTCTGCACGAGTTCATAGCGCAGCAGCACACCAGGCACGGCGGCGAAGGGACCGAACCAGTTCGGGTTCTTCATGGCGATGCGGTCGGTGTACCACAGTTCGATCTCCGGATGGTCGATCCCATCGAAGATGGCCACGGCCCGTTTGCAGGGGTAGCCCGCCACGGTATCGATATCGTTCGTGTAAAGGATGGTGGGCATCCCGTTCTCCACCTGGAACATGCTCAGGTCGCTGGGAACCATGTGCGCCACGATCTTCTTGCTCATCAGGCTCAGGTGGTACTCCATGGCCTCGCTGGTATTGTTGGCCACCATCACCGTACGGAACATGCCCATGCCAGCGCTCAACTCGGCCACCTGCTGGTCCTCGTTGAACGAAACCGTGGTGCGCTCGGGAAGCATGCCCGCCATGATGCCGTTCGGGTCGTACTCAGGGAAGGTGAGCGCGTATTCGATCACGCCCTCGCCAACCTTGCCGCTCAGCAGCCCGGTCCCGCAGCCGTGGAAGATCCCGGTGACCACTGCCAGCACGAGAATGTACCTGAAGTTCATGGTGTTCCTGTCTTGAAGGTGGGCCTGTAACGCAGGCGGGGGACCGGAGGTTCCCGGTTCCCCAAGAAGGGGCGGCTTACCTTCGTCCTACCCAAAAGATGCTGTTGGTATGGAATTGCGATTGATCGAGGCGGCTTCGGAGATCGGGGCGGGTAAACGGGGGGCGAGCATGGGCATGGCGGCCCTGCGGGTGGCGGCTTGGAAGCTGGGGAGCGAGCTTTTCGGCCATGCTGAGGAGAGCATCCTGCGCGACGAGAACGACGTGCTTTATGAGGACGACCGGTCGCCCAATGCCCACCATATCGACGGGCTTATCCGGTTCGAGAGCGACCTCGCCTATGAAGTGTACAAGTATCTAAGGAACAGCGTATTTCCGATCATTGTTGGAGGCGATCATTCAATTGCGATCGGCTCTGTTTCGGGCACCAAGATGGCTTTCCCGGAGCAGCGCCTCGGGGTGGTCTGGATCGATGCCCATGCCGACATGCACACCCCCTGGACCACCCCAAGCGGGAACGTCCACGGGATGCCGCTGGCCCTGCTCATGCACATCGAGAAGAAGGGCCGCAACCGCCCCCGGGTCTATACCATGGACACGTGGGACCGCCTACGGAAGATCGGTGTGAACGGCCCCAAGCTCCTGCCGGCTGACCTGGTTTTCATCGCCCTACGGGACTATGAGCCAGAGGAGCGCGCCCTGATCGAGGAACTCGGCATCAAGGTGATCACTGTGGAAGAGGTGCGGACCAAGGGGACCAAGGCTGCTGTCGCGGCTTCGCTGGCCCATCTCACCGCCTGCGAGCGCATCCATGTCAGTTTCGACGTCGACAGCCTGGACCCGAGCATTTCCGTGGGCACCGGCACACCCGTTCCGGATGGCTTGTTCCTGGAAGAGGCGTCGGAACTCCTTCAAGGGTTCTGCAGCGATAAGAAGACCGCCACACTGGATGTGGTCGAGATCAACCCGTCCTTGGACACCAACAACGCGATGGCCGAGGCGACCCTGAAGATCCTCGAGCCCCTTTTCCCCATTCTGCGGGCGCGTTGAGCATGGGCCAGTGCGCCTCCTCGGTCGTTCTGGTGCGCCCCACCGGTTTCGGTTACGATCCCGAGACGGCCGAGAGCAACAGTTTCCAGCGTCGTTCGCCCGCCGATGATGTGCGGCGGCAAGCGGCGACGGAGTTCGACGGCCTGCTCGATGCGCTCCGCAGTGCCGGTGTCGGCGTGACCGTGCTCGACCCCTTCTCCGCCGATGCGCCCAACGCGGTGTTCCCCAATAACTGGTTCAGCACCGATGAGGAGGGGAACGTGGTGCTCTACCCGATGCACACGCCATCGCGACGTGCGGAACGCGATCCTGATCTTGCCCGCACATTGGCGGCCGAAGGGTTCTATGCCCAGCGCACCATCGACCTCAGCGGTTGGGAGCACAAGGCGCTGATCCTCGAAGGCACGGGCAGCTTGGTGTTGGACCGCACGCACCGCAAGGCTTTCGCATGCATCTCGCCACGCACCACCGAGAACGCACTGAACGCGTGGAGCGAACAACTGGGCTACACACCCATCGCCTTCACCGCCACCATGGACGGCTCGCTCGGTGGCCAGCCCGTGTACCACACCAACGTGGTGATGAGCATCGGCGAGCGGTTCGCGGTGGTCTGTTTCGAGGCGATGCCTTACCCGGCCGAGCGGCAGGAGGTGAACGAGGAGTTGGAGAAGTCGGGGAGGGAAGTGATCCCGATCACCCTGGAACAGATGCACCATTACGTCGGCAACCTGCTTCAACTACGACAACAACCATCACCATCCAAGCTTGCCCTGAGCGGAGTCGAAGGGCCACTGGTCGACTTCATATTCCTGAGTGAGACCGCCTTCCTCGCGTTGATGCCGGAACAACGGATGGCGCTGCAACGCCATGGCCAGTTGGTACCCGTTGCTGTGCCCACGATCGAAGCGATAGGGGGCGGCAGCGTCCGGTGCATGCTCGCCGAGAACTTCCTTCCTTTGCGTTGATGTTCCAAGACCGTCTCCAGGCGCAGCTGATCCCCGCGCTGCAACAGGCTTTTTCGAGCCTCTTCAACCACGATCTCGATCCGAAGGCCGTTTCCTTCCAACCCACACGACCGGAGTTCGAGGGCGATGTGACCATCAACGTCTTCCCCTTCTTGAAGGTGAGTGGCAAAGGCCCGGAGCCAACGGCCACGGCGCTCGGAGAGTTCCTTCAGGCCAACGTGCCGGTCGTAGAGCGCTTCAACGTGGTAAAGGGTTTCCTCAACATCGTGATCGCGGATAGCTACTGGCTTGGCTTTGTTGAGGAGGCTGGGGAGAACGACATCCTGCAGTTCGCTGCCACAGGGCAGAAGGTGATGGTGGAGTACGCTTCGCCCAACACCAATAAGCCGCTGCACCTGGGCCACATGCGCAACATCTTCTTGGGGCACAGCGTGAGCCGCATCATCGAGTCGGTGGGGGATACTGTCGTGCGCGCGCAGGTGATCAATGACCGCGGAATCCACATCTGCAAGAGCATGCTCGCCTGGCAGAAGTTCGGGAATGGCGAAACACCCGGGAGCAGCGGGATGAAGGGCGACAAGCTCGTGGGCAAGTACTACGTGGAGTTCGATAAGGCCTACAAGCGGGAGATCGAAGAACTGGTCGCGTCGGGTAGGTCGAAGGAAGAGGCCGAGAAGGAGGCACCGGTGATGCTGGAAGCGCAGGAGATGTTGCGCAAGTGGGAGGCGAACGATCCCGATGTGCGTGCGCTGTGGGAGATGATGAACGGCTGGGTGTACGCCGGGTTCAATGCGACCTATGCGCGCATGGGTGTGGAGTTCGACAAGCTGTACTACGAGAGCCAGACCTATGTACTGGGCAAGCAGGACGTGCTCGATGGCCTGAAGCGCGGTGTGTTCTACGAAAAGGACGGGGCGGTGTGGGTGGATAACACGCCCGAAGGCCTCGATGAGAAAGTGCTGCTGCGTCGGGACGGCACCAGCGTTTACATGACACAAGATCTCGGCACCGCCGTCCGGCGCTTCGAGGAATACCCCGGTCTATCGCGACTGATCTACACCGTGGGCAACGAGCAGGATTACCATTTCAAGGTCCTGTTCCTGATCCTGAAGAAGCTGGGCTACCCTTGGGCCGGCGGCCTGCACCACCTGAGCTATGGCATGGTGGATCTGCCCAGCGGCAAAATGAAGAGCCGCGAAGGCACCGTGGTGGACGCCGACGACCTTATCGCGGAGGTGGTGAACGAAGCGCGCGCTTCCGGCGAGCAACTGAGCAAACTCGACGACTTCAGTGAGCAGGAGAAGGCGGATCTGTACGAGATGATCGGCCTCGCCGCGGTGAAGTACTATCTCCTGAAGGTGGATGCGAAAAAGCGCATGCTCTTCGATCCGGCGGCCAGCATCGATCTGCAAGGGCATACAGGGCCGTTCATCCAGTATACCTATGCGCGGATCAAGAGCTTGTTGCGGAAGGCGGCGTTCGCTGATCGTTCATCGGTGATCGAGCAACGAACAGCGTCCGATCAGGGTCTGCTCCCCGAGGAACGCACCGTCATCAAGTTGCTGCACCAACTTCCCGCGTCGCTCGACGAGGCAGCAACGCGCCTGGATCCTTCCTCGCTGGCCAACCACACCTACGAGTTGGTGAAGGCCTACAACGGGTTCTACCAGACCGTTCCAGTGCTGAAGGAAGAAGACGTTGCGAAACGTGAATTCCGGTTGGCTCTGAGCGCAGCCGTTGCCGCAGCGACCAGGAAAGCGATGTGGTGCCTGGGGATCGAGGTGCCGGAGCGGATGTGACCCATCATGTTCGACTTCCTCGGAGAGTTGTTCGTTCGCTTCATCCTGGGGATTCTTTGCGTCTACCCGGGGGCGTTCGTTTGGTGGTTATGGCATGGCCGCAAGGGCTCCATTGATGATGTGGTCAAAAAAAACGAGTTGCTCATGCTCGGAATGATCGGCGCCATAGCGATGACCACCGTGGTGATCTTGGTGGTCCTGCTTGTGAACGGCCTATCGCGCCACTAGAACTTCGGGCAGGGGACCACTTTGTGTTTGCGGTTCTTGGCCTTTTTGGGCCATTCGTAGATCAAGCTGATCTCGTGCGAGCCACCGCTCTTCATGGTGAGCTTGCTGATGGTTATGTCGTAGCTGTAAGTGAAGCGCAACTGGTTCTCGGTTTCGTAGCCGGCCATCAGGATCACCGCGTCGCTGTTGCTGTAGCCGGGTTGGTAGGCCTTCACCCCGGGCAGGCCGCGGTACCAAAGACCTGCGGTAAGGCGTTGGTTATCGATGTAGAAGCCGAGGTCCAGTTGGTCCCACTTGCCCTGGGCCTTGTAGTGGGTGGCGACGGTCATACGGCGTTCGCTCTTCATCAACCTGCGTCCGTCGATGGGGAAGCGGTAGCCCACATCCACACTGGTGCGCATGGGGAGCTGCGCGGAACCATCGATCATCAAGCTCTGGTTCGGCGTGTTCAGGTGGTTCACCGAGATACCCGCCCAGAACTTCTCGCTGTAATACATGCCACCGGTGGCGATATCGAGGTAGTTGATGCGCTCGACCATGTTGGGTTCGAGGGTCACGGCGGCATTGTCGCGGATCACCTGGTCGGCGAAGAGGTAGCCACTGGGATCGACGCCGCGCATTGTATAACCGATCCGCAGGCCAGCGCGCACGGCCCGTTTGTAGTTGATCCGTGCCTCGTAGCTGTAGCTCATGCCCACGGTCGTGAACGAAAGTCCGCTGGTACCGGCCTGGTCGTGCATCACCATGACACCCATGCCGGCGTTCACCGTACTGAAGCGGTGGTCGTAGGCGGCCATGTAGGTCTCGTAGCCGGGTTTGATGCCGGGCCACTGCAGGCGATAGTTCAGGGCGATACGGTCCTGGTGCGTGTTCCCGGTAAGGGCCGGGTTCAGGTATTGGGGCGCCGCATAGAACTGCGAGAACTGTGGATCCTGCGCGATCGCGCGCACCACGGCAACACCGGTGATAAGGAGGAGGGTGTGGCGCAGCATGCCTATCGGAACAGGGTCAGATCGGTGAGCTTGTTCACTTGCTTGCCGTCAACGAAGCGCAACCAGGTTTGCACCACATACACGTCCTGAGGGCTCAATTCACCGCGGTAGTACCCATCCCAACCGATGCGCGGGTCGGTGCTCTCGAACACCAGTTCACCCCAGCGGTTGAAGATCCGCATGCGGAAATCCTTCACGAAGCGGTAGAAGGCATAGAACACATCGTTGTCCAGGCCGTTCGGGTCGTAGATACCACCGTTGCCACCGTTCGTATTCGGGGTGAAGGCGGTGGGGATCACCACATCGTACACCGGTGTGATCGTTACGATCTGGTCCACCGATGCGGTACAGCCATGGATGTCGGTCACGAAGAGTTCCACGTTGAATGTGCCCATGTCTACGAACTGGTGGGTCGGGTTGTTCACCGAGCTCGTACCGCCGTCGCCGAAGGTCCAATCCCACGTGTTGATGTTGCCCGTGCTCTGGTCGGTGAAAGCGATGTTCGCATTATCGAGATCCGCGGTCCAGGCGGAGGCGGTGAACGAAGCGGTCGGTGAGGGGTAGGCGATGACCAGACCCGCAGATGGTGTTGTAGATGTACACCCGATGGCGGTGGTCACCGTAAGGCTTACCGAATAGGTCCCAGCCGGGTAGGTGACCAACGGAGCGGTGTTGCCTGAATTCGTTCCGTTGCCCAGGTCCCACTGGTAGCTGATCCCGAAGCCCAGTTGCAGGTTCGGCATCTGCACGGTGAGCGGTGCGCATCCTTCCGCGATCACGGGAGGCAATTGGATCGCCGGAGGGACATCGAGGCGCAGTGGCACGATCGCGTTCAGCGTGTTGCCGCATTCATCGGTCACGATCACCGCCAGGTTCTGGTCGCCGGAGATGGGGACCACGAAAGGACCGTTACCGGTGGTGCCGAGATCGGGCCAACTGATCGTGTAGTTGCCGGGATAGCCGGTCAGGGCAGCGCTCACCGTGGCGGAGCCTCCGGGACACACGGTCGTGTCGCCATATGTTGTCAATGTCGCAGTACTGAGGTTCAGCACCGTGATCGGTAGCGTCACGATCGGTCCGGAGCAACCGGCCTGATCGCTGACCGTGACCTGCACGGTCTGTGAGTTTTGGAAGGCGACCGTGATGGTGCTCGTGAAGCCCAGGCCACCCCAGTTGTACAGCAGGGTCCCGGTGCCACCGCTGGCTTGTGCCGTCAGGGTGACAGGCGAGTTCACACAGACCGTATCCGGTCCCTGTGCGGTGAGCGTTATGGCAGGAGGTTGGTTGATCGTGGCCTGGATCTGCACCACGCAGCCATGGGTATCGGAGATGTTGGCCGTGTAGGTGCCAGCTGCCACACCGACAAGCACCGGTCCGGACTGCCCGTTGCTCCAGAGCACGCTGTAGACCGGCGTGCCGCCAGCGATGGTCAGTGAGGCACCACCGTTGTTGTAGCCCGCGCACGTCGCGTTGGTCGTGATCACCTGGGTCACCGCCAGTGCTGCTGGCTCAGTGATGGTCGCGCTGAGCGTCGTATCACATCCGAGCGGGTCGGTGACCGTGACGGTGTATATGGCGGGTATCAACCCGGTTGCCGTGGGCGTCGTTTGCGCGTTGATGTCGCTCCAGTAGTAGGTGAACGAAGGGTTCGCCGGTGTGAAGGCAATAGACCCGTTCGCCAAACCATTGCAGGAGATGTTGGTCGGGGTAAGCGCCGCGTTCAGGAAGCTGTTCGACAGTGTGATGTGCACCACATCGCTCGCCGGGGGGCAGGTCGTGTTGCCGGTCGTGGTGAGTGTCAGGTTCACACCACCGGCCACTACTTCCGCTGCCGTCGGCATGTATTGGATCGATAGGCCCGATCCCATGATGGTTCCACTTCCGCCGCTCCAAGCGCCGCCCGTTGCGTTCTGCACCGCGCCCTGCACAGGAATGGGATACGCGTTCATGCAACCGATCAGGTCCGGACCGGCTGCTGCACTGTTCGGTTGTCCGGTGGCGTTCACGGTAGCAGTGCCCAGTGCTGGCACACAGCCGTTCGCATCGGTGATGGACACCGCGTAGGTGCCAGCTCCGACCGTGATCGTCGATCCGCTCGCACCGTTACTCCAATTGTAGGTGTAGGGGATGGTGCCGCCTTGTGCCGTGGCGATCACGGTGCCGTTGCCGAAGCCGGCGCAGGTCTCATCCGTGGCGGTGAGGCTGACAAGCGCGATCGCCGCAGGTTCACCGATGGTGGTGTTCAGAACGACCGAGCATCCGAACGCATCCGTGGCGGTTACGCTGTAGTTGCCAGCACCAAGTCCGGTGGCCGTTGCGCTGGTCTGCCCGGCGGGATCGTTCCAGAGAAAGGTGAACGTGGGGTTGTTCGGCGCGAACGTCGCGGTACCAGTGGCGGAGCCGTTGCACAGCGCATCGGCATGGCTGATACTGGCCGAGGCGAAACTGTTGGGCAGGCTTACATACACCTGGTCGTTCGCCGGCGGGCACGTTGCGTTGCCGGATGTGGTCAGCGTGAGCGTCACACCGCCGTTCGCGATATCGGTAGCACTCGGGTTGTATTGCGGGTTCAATCCACCACCGGTGAATGAACCGAGTCCACCGGTCCAAGTGCCACCGGTGGCGTTGGTAACGCTACCGCTCAGTTGCACCGGCAGCGCGTCCATACAGGCGATCTGATCAGGACCAGCGTTCGCCTGGTTGGGTTGCCCGGTCGCATTGATCGTGATCGTCCCGGTCGCAGGAGCACAACCGTTCACATCGGTCACGCTTACGGTATAGGTGCCAGCTCCAGCGGTGATGCTTGGGCCGCTCGCACTGTTGCTCCAGGTGTAGGTGTAGGGTGCGGTACCACCGGTCACGGTGGCCGTGGCTGTACCGTCGTTGCCACCGGCGCAAGGTTCATCGGTAGCGGTAAGGCTTGCCATCGCGATGGCGTTCGGCTCGGCGACCGTGGTGTTCAACGTCGTCGTGCATCCAGAGGCATCGGTAGCAGTAACGCTATAGGTGCCAGCACCAAGCCCGGTCGCGACGGCGGTTGTTTGTCCGGCAGGATCGCTCCAGAGGTAGGTGAACGTGGGGTTGTTCGGTGCGAACGTCGCCGTACCGGTCGTGGAACCGTTGCAGAGGGCATCAGTGTGACTGATGCTCGCCGTGGCGAAACTGTTCGGCAGACTGATGGATACCTGGTCGCTGGCCGGTGGGCAGGTGGTGTTCCCGGAGGTAGTGAGGGTGAGCGTTACACTGCCGTTGGCGATATCGGTCGCGCTCGGGTTGTACTGTGGGTTCAAGCCACCACCGGTGAACGAACCGAAACCTCCTGTCCAGGTTCCACCGGTTGCGTTGGTCACACTGCCGCTTAGCTGCACGGGCAGTGCATCCATGCAGGCGATCTGGTCGGGACCTGCGTTCGCCTGGTTGGGCTGGCCGGTCGCGTTGATCGTGATCGTTCCCGTCGCCGGGGTGCAACCGTTCACATCGGTCACGCTTACAGTATAGGTGCCCGCACCAGTGGTGATGCTTGGTCCCGTAGCGCTATTGCTCCATGTATAGGTATAGGGGGCGGTGCCGCCGGTCGCACTGGCCGTGGCGGTACCGTCGTTCCCGCCGGCGCAAGGTTCATCGGTCGCGGTGAGGCTCGCCAGCGTGATCGCCGCCATGGGCCCGATCGGGGTGTTCAAGGTGATCGAACAGCCGAAGGCGTCCGTAGCGGTCACCGAATAGTTGCCCCCCAACAACCCGGTAGCCGTAGCTGTGGTTTGTCCTGCGGGATCGTTCCACAGATAGGTGAACGTCGGATCGTTCGGGCTGAACGTGGCCGTACCGTTCGCCGCGCCGAAGCAAAACGCATCGGTATGGGTGATCGCGGCCGTTGCGAAGCTGTTGGGCAGGCTGATCAAGACTTGGTCGGTCGCGGGTGGACACGTCGTATTACCAGTAGTGGTCAAGGTGAGTGTGACACTTCCGCTGGCGATATCCGCGGCGCTCGGGTTGTAGCTCACGTTCGGCCATGTTCCGCTGAAGCTGCCGTTGCCGCCGGTCCAGGATCCACCGGTGGCGTTCACAACACTACCGCTCAAGGGCACAGGCAACGCGTTCATGCACCCCACCGCGTCCGGCCCGGCGTTGGCCTGGTTCGGCAGGCCGTTCGTGGCGATCGTTCCGGTCATCACCGGCGAAACGCAGCCGTTATCGTCGGTAGCGACAACCGTATATGTTCCGGCGCCTGCAACAATGCTTGGTGTGGTCTCGGTCGTGTTCCATACATACGTGAACGGAGCCGTTCCCGCGGAGATGTTCACCGTCGCTGTGCCGTCCGCTGTGCCTGTACAGTTCTCATCCGTTGTGGCGATGGTACCATACAAGCCTGGGAACACGGTCACCGCATACACATAGGTCTGGAACGCGGGGATCGGGCAGGCGCCATCGTTCACGTTCACAATGAAGGGGAAGAAGCCGGCGGTCCCGGGTTGTGCGGTCCAGCATATGTGGCAGGTGATCGGGTTGGTGCCGGTGAAGCTGAACGTGGCACCCGGCAGGTTCTGCTGGATGTTACTGAAGGCATCGAGTATGTTGATCGCGTTCGGGTCGGAGATCACCGCGTCGAAACAGAAACTTCCCGATTCGCAGACCTGTATCGCGCGGGGGCCTGTAAGGATCGCAGTTCCAGTGAGCGATTGGATCAGGCCCGTGGACGCATCGGGTGGATCGTTCGTGCAGGGATAGGCCACGAACTGCATATCGCGCATCACGGTACCGACGAGCACGCCGTTCACGTAATGGTTCACTTCCACCACCACCACCCAGTTGCCCTGGACGTTCAGGACGAAGTTCACCTCGCCCGTGACAGGGTCCAGTGTAAGGCCGGGGATGGGGTCCTGTCCTGTGCTTGGATTCACGTAGGCCAATGGCGCCCCGTTGATTCCCATCGCATCGATCAGCGTGTAGCTTAGGGAATCTCCTTCCGGATCGAAGGCTCCGAAGCTGTAAGTGATGGGATAGCCCATGCAAACGAAGGGGATCGCCGTGTTGGTGAATTGCGGCGAATCGTTGCAGGGCGACGCCGCGTTGTTCAAAGTGGCCCGGATGTAAGTGCGCTGCGCGCCCGGGTTCTGGAGGTTGACGATCGCGTTGTTGCGGTAGATGTTCGTGTACGAGATCGTCCAGGAGTCGCAGGGAGGCAGGGTGATCGTGCCGGTGTAGATGTACTGCTGGATACCAGGGAGCGAGCCGCCATTGCAGGTGCTGTTGGGCAACTCCATGTCGCAGAGCTGCGAGATCTCCACACCACCCGGGGTACTCACCACCAGCGTGGTATTGCCGCATGGGCTTTGAACCTGCAGGGTGTAGGAAGGGTCCACATTGATCCCCGCGCAGTCGCGGTAGACCACCATCGTTATGCGGAACTGGTTGTTCCCAATGCACTCCCAGTAGATCTCGCCACCGGACATGTGGGTGGCGTGGGCGGAGAGACCCAGGGACACCAGAACCAGGAAAATGAGTTTGCGGAGCATGGGACAGGCAGGTGTTCGCCTGTCTGTTCCTACGGGGGTGTGCTGGACACAGTTACAGCGGCGACGAAAGAAGGCTGGTGGTGCGAGAACGGTTCACACTTGCTCTGCGCGACGGATGAGATCGAAAATTGATGGACAAGCCGCGGCGCGAACTGGGTTGAGGATGGTGAAGGGTATGTGGATATTCCATCCACTACTAGTGCGTTCGTCAGCATCCGAAGCGCTCGTTGCCGCTGGGCACGCGTTGTTCACACACTATGGAACTCCTGGTCCACCGGAAGAGTGGAGCATTTCGTGTGGCATTCCATGTCACTCGTCGAACCATTGTGAATTCCTGCCGTACGACGGCCACTTCTATCAGATCGATCATGATCCTTTCTACTACGCGTCTTCATTGGCGTGTCCGTCTTGGACTGTGCTACATCCATTTACTTCTCGGATTTTCCACACTTGCACAGCCAGCAGGCTATGGATATGGACGCCAGGTCATGATCCAGGGCACCAAGATCGCTGGCAGTGGAACGCTCGTGAAATTCCCGGTTATGATGATCATCACGTTGCCGGAACTCAGGAGTGTGGGCAACGGCGGCCATGTGCAGAACGCCAGCGGCTACGACATCGCTTTCACCAAGTCGGATTGCGCTACGCCCATCGGTCATGCGATCGAGTCCTATGACCCGGTGACTGGTCGGTTGGTGGCGTGGGTGCTGATGCCTTCACTGGTCCCTGGATCGAACGAGCCAGTGCATATGTACTATGGCAAAAGCGGTGTTACAGTCGACCCGTCGAGTGCGTCGGTATGGGTCGGATATCATGGTGTATGGCATTTCGAAGCTGGATCGTTGAACGACAACACGGGTCACGGGTACAATGCGGCCAACAATGGGACCACCACTCAGAGTCCCGCCTACATCAACGATGGAAGGGCCGCCAGTGGCACCCAATGGATGCAGATCGGAACTTTCCCGGATCTGACGTCCAGCTTTTCCATGAGCGCGTGGATCTACACCACGGACAATACCTACCCGGGCCAGCGTGTGTTCCAGGACGATGAGAACAATACAGGTGGCTATGCCATGAGTCTCGGTGACGGTGGAACGGGAATGCTCCGCTTCTATTCGCGCGGTTCGAATCCCGTTATTCTGGACAGTCCAGCCAATGCGATCCTGAACAACACGTGGTACTACGTCACCACAGCGGTGGATATGACGGCCATGATGAAGTACATCTACATCAACGGCGCCTTGGTGGCAAGCGGCAGCTACACGAACGCATGGGGAACCGATACTGGACCCGCGACCATGGCGGGAGAAACGGCGCTTGGCGAAACCGCGAACCGGTTCAAGGGGCGTTTGGATGAGATCCGCGTCTCCAAGACGTCGCTCACTGCGGGTTGGGTCCAGACCGAGTACAACAACCAGGGTTCGCCGGGGACATTCTACACGATCACATCAGAATACACGGCTGGTGGGTTGTGCATGACCTTGCCGATAGAGCTCTTGGACTTCGAAGCTTCCAACGTGAACAACGAGCGCGTTGCCCTTGAATGGTCCACCGCCTCGGAGCAGAACAACGACCGGTTCACCGTGCAACGATCCCGTTCAGGTGTTTCGGACTGGTCACCGGTCGCAGAACTGCCCGCTGTCGGCACTAGTACCCAGATCGTACGATACGTTGCGGAAGACCCACTGCCGAGCCCTGGCATCAACTACTACCGTCTGATGCAGACCGACCTCGACGGTACATCGACTTTCTCACCCGTCCGTGCGGTCGAGATCGGTTCGGAAAATGCCCAGGACCTGGTCATGCGGCCCAATCCAGCCACGAGCATCTTGAGCCTCTTCTATTCGGAACTCGATAATCCGCTGATGACCATCCATGATATGCATGGGGCACTTGTCAAGGAAGAGCGGCTCTCAGGAACGAGCCTCTTCAGTTTTGAGGTAGGGGATCTGCCGCCCGGCATTTTCCTTGTGACGGTTTCGGATGCGCGCATAATGAAGAGCGCGCGACTGCTTATCGATCGCTGAGCGAGCCGATCCGTTGCGATCGTCGTGCGCGCCTACCGTTGCACCATCCATTTAATAAGGTAGCGGGCTGAGCCGATATGGACCGCCACGGTATACAGTCCATTCGCCAGGTGATCAGCGCTAACATGACGCGTTCCCATTGAAGTGCTCACGCCCTCGCTCCTGATCGATTTTCCCGTCGCATCCGACACATCGATCCATATCGGTTGGCTGGCGACTGAGCCCTTGAACTGAATATCCAGCCCGGTCGGTGTGTATAGGGTGCTAAAGGGGACAGTTCCACGCGGATATGCTTCAGGCACTCCGGTCAATATGCTTGGCGAACAGTTGCGCAACAGGCTCACCCCGATGCTTGGGTCGCCGCCATCTCCGCCCACACAATAGAGGCAGCCGCCAGCGACCACCAAGCTGTGGTAACTGCGTGCGGATGGGAGCAGAGCGGACGGGCTGAAGGTTTGCGCATCGATGTCGTAGAGCCAGACAGCGTCCGTGGCGGCATTGAAGTATCCGCCAGCGATGCATAGCAGGGAATCGCCGAGGTTGGCGCCAGCGGGTGCATGCAGCGCGCCTGGCATATCGGGGAGGCCTGGCCAGTCATCGTTCGACGCATCGTAGACATGCGAGTTGCTCGTCGGGCTGATGTAGCCACCCCCGCCGAAACGGTAGATCGTTCCACGCGCGGAGATGATCGCACCATACCAGAAATCCATGTCCGGAAGCGGGTTGGCCGGGGTCCACTCGTCGGTGGCGGGATCGTAGTACTGGCAGAGCGTCCTGTTCGGTTGTCCACTGAGCACGTAGAGCTTGCCGTCCATTTCCGCCGCTTCGTTGATCACGGTCGGGAAGGGAAGTGGCGCGGCCGGGAACCACTGGTCGAGCGTGCCATCGTAGTAGTAATGATCGTCCAGTGGTGTGCCCGAATTGGGATAGCCACCGCCACAGAAATGGATCTTCCCACCGACCACGGCACCGCACGGCTGCTGCGCGCGGTACGGCACGGGAGCGAGCGTGTCCCATTGGTTCGTCGCCGGGGTGTAACGCAGATGGATGTCATATGCGCCAGCGGGTGCACCGCCACCGATCACGTGGATCGTGCCCTCGAATTCCACCACCACGGGGAACGCCAGTTCGATCGGCACATCGGGGAGCGTTTCCCATGATTGTGCAACGGTCCCCAGGTGCAACAGGAGGGCTGGGATCACGAGGTGTACGCGTTCCATCTGGTTATCGGGTGAATGGTAAGGGCAAGCGATCGCAAGGGCATAGTAAGTATAGCGCTTCCGCCCGTCAGTGACCGCTATCTGCGGTCCTTTCGGTTCTCACAATGGTTGAACTAATTTCCGTCCGTGACGGAACATGGCAAGCTGATCGCTATCAAGATCGTTCACACCGCTGTGTGGGTCTTCTTCAATGTGGTCATGGGCTACCTTGTGTATGCAGTGCTCCAGGATCGCATCGACCAATGGGTATGGCTCGGTCTGGCGGCCATCGCCATCGAATGCGCGGTGCTGCTCATCTTCGGAATGGCCTGTCCGCTCACCGTGGTGGCGCGCAGGTATTCCGCATCGCGGAAACCCAACTTCGACATCTTCCTTCCACTCTGGCTCGCGAAGTTCAACAAGCTCATCTATGGCGTCCTTCTCCTCGTCATCATCACGGGGCTTGCGTGGCGTGGCATGCAATGAGGGATCGGACGTGATATGAACGCTTGCGGCTCGGCCTTCACTGCACCACCAACCGTTGCGCCGTGCGCAAAGCCCCTGTTTCGAACGTCAGCACGTATGTGCCGGCTGGCACACCCTGGAGGTCCAGGATCAACGACCGCTTCGGACCGCCATCCTTCAGCGGGAGCGAGCGTACCAGCCTGCCCTGCATGTCGGTGAGTCGCACGGTGCCATGCGATGCGGCATCCATTTCAACAGTGACAAGAGCGGCACCCGCTGTGGCCGGGTTCGGGAAGATGCGCAGCGCCGAGGTGTTCGACGCATCGACACCCGTCATGCCCGTGGTCGCGTCCTCGATGCGGTACATCGCATGGTCGGAGTAGGTCTGGAATGTGGAGAGCCAGCCGATCGAACCGTCGTACATGCAGAAGCTGGTGGTGGGCGAGTAGTTCGGATCGGTCCCGAGCACGGTGTAGCTCTGGAAATTATCGGTCGTGGCGCACACGCGTGTCGGGCCTTGCGCTGTGAAGACGAACGCACCGGGCACTTCCGGGATCGCACAGATGTAACTCACCTGTAAGGATGGTGAGATGGACTGTGGGGTCCAGGAAAGGCCACCGTCATCCGTGATGTATGCGGCGGAATAGGACAGCACATGGTGCGATGCACCGTGCAGCGCATCGGCGAACGAAACGTTGGCGGAGCTGGGCGCGCCGGCCGGTATCGGGCTCAACGTCCAGTGCAGTCCCAAGTCGTCGGACATGAGGATGCGGCCCTTGTTCGTGTCGAACCAGATGTGCTGCCCGATGGCGGAGTAGTCATGCGCGAAGGCGTATTCCCCCGCGAGCGGATCGGGGATGTCGGCTTGCGGGGTGCGTGCCCAGGTCGCCCCGCCATCGACGGTTGTATAGATCTCGAAGTAGCCACTGTTCGGATCGCCAACCGCCATGCCCGAATCGAGCGTGGTGAAGTAGGTGAAGTTGAGGAAGCCCCCGGCGAACTCCGTCGTTGTGAGCTGTTCCCAGTTCGTTCCCCCGTTGTCGGTTCGCCAGATCGCGCCGCCGTTGCTTCCTACTCCATCGGAAAGGCTGGCCCAAACCACCGTATCGTTCAGGGCAAACACGGACATGCAGCCGCGATCGATCGGTTCAGGGATCAGTGTCCTGGTCCAGCTTTCGCCCGCATCCACGGTTCTGCAAAAGGTCCTGGAGTTGAAGCTTCCTCCGCTCACACCGGCATAGGCTACATCGTGCGACGGCGCGGAGATGTAGTGCGGTCGCCCCTCACCGGCCGAGAGGTCCAGTGGCGTAGCGGTGATCTGCGCTTTCACAGATAGGAGCGGGGCACCAGAGAAGAGGAGCAGGGTCGTAAGGTGTAAGGTGGTTTTCACGGCGTTGGTTTGGTGACACGAACCAACGGCTGATGAGGTGCTCGCGATCGGCGACGAACGCGCCCACCCGAAGCGGATCGGCAGGGGCCGCCTTGCCTGGGCCTTCTCAGGGAGTGTGGACGCACAGAACGCGCATCCTGCCCGCGAAGAGGCGCTGATCGGCGTTTATCGCAAAACACGAACGCACCCTCTCTTGATCGATGCGAAAAGATCCCGCGCGCGTGGAGAACCTATACCCTGCATGACAAAAGATGGCGCAGGTATATGCGCATGGATCAATCAGCCAGGAACCCGAATTTCCCCGCCCGGTAGTCTTCGACGGCCTGCTGGATCTCCTCCTCGGTGTTCATGACGAAAGGACCATAGCTCACATAGGGTTCGTTCAGCGGCTCGCCGCTTAACACCAGCAGGATGCATTTGCGCGTCACTTGGATGCGGATCGTTCCGCCTTCGTTCTTCAGCTGCACGTAGTGGTTCTCCGGTGCGGCCGTCGCGTTCACTGTGATCGCGCCATCCACGACCAGGATGCCTGAGTTGTAGTTCGCCGGGAGCGAGAAGCTCACATCAGCGCCAGCGTTCAGGTGCATATCGAACATGTGGATGGGCGAGTAGGCGGTCGCGATGCCCTTCACGCCCTCGTACTCACCGGCCACAACGTGCACGGTGCCCTGGTCTTTGGGTAGCACTACCTTCGGCTTCTTCGCATGCAGGATGCTCTGGTACCTGGCGGGCACCATCTTGTGCTTGCGCGGCAGGTTGATCCACAGTTGCAGCATTTCGAAAGCGCCGCCTGTACGATTGAAGGTTTGTTCGTGGTATTCCTTGTGCAGCACTCCGCCGCCAGCCGTCATCCATTGTACGTCGCCTGCGTTGATGATTCCGTGGTTGCCCTTGCTGTCGTGATGTTCCACGCTGCCCTTGTAGGCGAAGGTGATCGTCTCGATGCCCCGGTGCGGATGAACGCCCACGCCTTGCGAGATGTCGCTCGGAGGGAAGTTCACCTCCGCGTTGAAATCCAGCAGGAAGAAGGGGCTCATGCGCTCCTCGAAGCCCTTGCCGTTGGGGAAGTAGTTCATCACCTTGAACCCGTTGCCCACCATGTGCGTGTTGGTGGGGGAGAGCACGCCCTCCACACCGCGCTGACCGTCACCGGCGAGGTTCTCCATGGCTTTGGCCGTTCCGCTCAAGGCACCGCCGATGAAGGCCAGTGCTGTTCCGATGATGCCGCGATGAAGGAATTCTTTGCGTTCCATTTCGAAAGGAGTTGGGATGTGGTTGAAAGATCCGCGCGGATCGCTGTTACCGTAACAGTTTGATCGTGCACGATCGGGTTCCCTGTGCAACACTGAGCACATATATGCCACGTGCCTCGCTTGCGATATCAAGCGTGCAAGGCGACGGTGTGGTGCCCTGGTGGATGATGCGCCCGCTCACGTCCCGCAATGTGATCCTCAGCGGATCGCCATCATCGCCTTGCACCCGCAGGGAACCCTCATGGGTGAGCATGGCGTGGATGCCGTTGGTCGAGGCTCCATGGGTGATCCCGGTCGTTCCGGTCTCGATGGCGAAGTCATCGATCTGCAACCAGGAGGAATCCTGTGAGACGTAGGAGATCAGGTTCACCCAGCCGTAGAGCGTATCGTTCCCCTCAACTACACGCACTCCGAGGTAGCCCGCCGTAGCGCTCATGTTGTCCACGAACCAGTCCCCGGCGCCGGTGGTGTCCCACTGGCCGGCGAAATTGGTGAGCAACGAGGCCATCGCAAGCGAGTTGATCCCAACATCGGAGTACGCCCGCCATGTCAAGGTGGCGTCCACAGGGTCCAGGTCGTTCAATCGCTTCGCCACGTAACCGCCCGGTGCGTCGATGGCCACTTCCACGCCCTCATGGATCAGGTTCAATGAGTTGTACGAACCGTCCGCATCGAACGCATGGATGATGCCCGAATCGAAGTGGAGGTCAGGCATACCGTCGCCTTCCAGATCGATGGAGGCCGTGTCGCTGTTGTTCATGGGTGGTGGGCCGAACGTGGGTGCGAGGATGATCCCCACAGCGGTGTGCATCAACCCAGTGGGATCGCCGGCGAACACTTGTGCGAACAGGCCCATTGGCCAAACGGTGAGCAGGGCAGTGGCGGCGCGTACATGTGGCATCATGACCCGAAATTAACGGCTCCAATGATCGAAGTGTGTCCGGCCTTCGTGCGGCTCCCTCCGGTTCCAGCGTGCGATATGCCCGTTCCATCCACTTCCAGGGCACGGGACGTGCTGCTCCATCCCAAGTTCGCATCACACAACTGATACACATGACCCGTTCATCCCAACGCATCACGCTCACAGCTCTTTTGCTCGCGATCATGCACGGCAGCACACTGTTCGCCCAAGTCCAATGGATGCACCAGGGTGGCATCGGAGGCATGGGGAACGGCATCGCCTCCGACCAACTCGGGAACGCCTACGTCACTGGCCAGGTGAACGCCCCCGCCTTGTTCGATGAGGACACGGTCCCTTCGCATTTCGCTGACGCCTTCATCGCCAAGTACGACGAGGCGGGCAACGTCCAATGGGTGCGTACCGGCGGCGCGGACCTGATCGATCGTGCCAACGACATCGCTGTGGATACCGACGGGAACGCTTACATCACTGGGTTCTTCAGCACCAATGGGCCCGACCCGACCGTGTCGTTCGATGGTGTGACGCTCACAGGCCTCGGATCCACCGATCTTTTCGTGGCGAAGTACGATGCGGGTGGGGCCCTGCTTTGGGTCCGCTCCGGAGGTGGGCCGCTCGGTGATCAAGGCCGCGGCATCACCCTCACGCCGGATGGCAATGTGGTGGTGAGCGGCTTCTTCCAAGGCACCGCGGTGTTCGATACCGATACCCATACGAGCCTGGGGATGGGCGATATCATCCTGTTGAAGTACGACCCGAACGGCGATCTGCTTTGGAGCGCGGATGCAGGGGGACCAGGCGATGAACAAGCGGGTAAACCGACGGCACTGGACAACGGTGATGTCGCGGTGGTCGGGCAGTACCAGCAGACCGCGTTCTTCGGTGCGGCATCGATCACATCCCAAGGACTATCGAACATCTTCCTCGCGCGCTTCGATGCGAGTGGTGATCCGCTTTGGGCCGTGACCGCAGGTAGCTCGGTCGCGTTCGCGGGTGACGTGGCCTTCGATGTGGACCATGCACCGAACGGGGACCTTGTCCTCTGCGGCGAGATCGCAGGTGACGCCACGTTCGGTGGAACCGCTGTGCCGACGAACGGTAGCCTGGATGTCTTCATCGCGCGGTACAATGGCGAAGGGAACCTGCTCTGGGTGCGCCATGGCGGTGGGCCTCAACAGGACCATGCGTATGGTGTGGCGGTGGATGCCGATGGCAATAGCTACCTGACCGGACAGGCGGACGATGGTGCGACCACCGTTTTCGATTCCATCACGCTCGCACCGTTCGGGAACGAAGCGGTCTTCCTCGCGAAGTACGATGCGACCGGGGCCGTGCAATGGGTGCGTCGCTACGCGCCCGGTCTGGGTGGTGCGGTGGCAGCCCTGGATGGCGGCTGCGTCTATTTCACCGGCGGCGCTTCGGGCATCGTGGGCCAACCAGCCTTTGACACGGTCCCCTGGCAGTTCGTGGATCGGGCCATCTTCACGGCCCGCTTCTGCGAGGAGGTGCCTACCTCGATCAGCCAGGTGGGATCGTCGGATACGTTCTCCGTTTTTCCCGTGCCGGCCGATGATCGGCTGACGGTGTGTTCGCCGTCCTTGATGAGCGGTAGAACACGGCTTTTCCTGATGGATGCTTCCGCCCGCATCGTTCGCACAGAGTCGGTGCGGGGCGTGACGACATCGATCGATGTGGCGGGACTGGATCCCGGCTGTTACCAATTGGTCATTGAGGGGACGGAGCGGCGGTCGTCGCGGACGGTGTTGATCTCTCGTTAACGTTGGGCTTGTGGTGTTCTCACCGCATAAATTCGCCACATGCGTTCCGCTCTATTCGCCCTCCTCTTTCCTGTCCTGATCACCTCGTCGTTCGCGCAGTCCGCGCAACGGCTCGAACTGAGCATCAGCGGTGCTGCTGGGCAGACCGTGTTCCTGGCCGACTACCAGGGCAACCGCTACTTCTACAACGATACCGCGGTGGCCGATGCGAACGGCCTCGCCGTATTCGACCGCAAGGGCGGCTACCGGCCTGGGTTGTATGTGGTTTGCCTGGGTGCGAAGCGCCTCGAAGTGATCTTGGCCGAACCGCTGGTGCGCCTTGCCACGGATGCCAGCGACCTTGCTGGTCAGGTGAAGGTGGTCGAGAGCCGGGAGAACGAGATCCACCATGTGTTGCGTAAAGCGGCCGAAGCCGCACCGGTGGAAGAACGCGATGCGGCGCTGCTCGCCCTTGCCGACGAGAACCCGGGTACTCTGGCGGGCGTGCTTATCCGTATGAGCGTTGACCCAAGGAAGGTCGAGGTACACCGCGCGGATGGATTGCTCGACAGCACAGCGACGTCGAACCACTACCGCGACCACTTTTGGGATAATACCCTCCTGACCGACGATCGCATCGCGCGCTCGCCGATGTTCCAGAACCGGTTCGAGGAACTGATGGCCGTGGGTCTTCCGAAAGACCCCTTGATGGTGAATATCTATCTCGATGACCTGATCACACGCACCGGCGATGCGAAAGCGGTGCAAGACATCATCGTCAACTCCTCGATCGATCGATACAACACCAGCCCCGGCATGGGAGCCACCTATGTGCATATGGCGCAGCGCTACGTCTGCACCGGACCGAACGGTACCCTGGTCACTACGCGCCAGCCCATGGACAAATGGATCAAGGTGTGCGCCGATGCGGTGAAGAAAGCCAGTCTGGTGACCGGCGGCAAGTCACGCGACCTCGTGCTATGCGACACCACCGAGAAGCATTGGGTGAGCCTGCACGCCATGCCACAGGCATGCATCGTGGTGGCTTTCTGGAGCCCCCACTGCAGCCATTGCAAACAGGCCATGCCCGTGCTCCATGATGAGTATGTCAAGGAATTGCGCGCGCTGGACGTGGGTGTTTACGCTGTTGCGGAGGTCAGGGACAGTTTGTTGTTCACCGATTGGAAGGCCTTCATTCGGGAGCAACACCTCGATTGGGTGAACGTGGGCATACCCTGGCACGTGTACAATGCGTGGACCGCCGATCCCGGCAAATTCGTTCCTGGTAAGACCACAACAGAGAGCATGACCTATGCCTCGACCTGGGAAGTGAACAGCACGCCCCAGTTCTACGTGCTCGACAAGGAGCGCCGCATCCTGGCCAAGCCGTCGACGATCAACGAGGTCCTCGACGCAGTGCGGGCGTATCGAGCGAAACAGTGAGGGATGGGGCCGGGAGCGACGCTACAGCTTGTTGAACTCCTTGATGTAGTGCTGCCCCTTGAACCGGGCATCGGTGGGCGAGTCTGTTTGCGCGCACACATTGGTGACCATGACAAGCGGCCCAGTAAGCACGGCGAAGGTGGTGGAAAAGCGTTGTGTCATGATCCGAGGATAGCGGGGTAGCACGGGGAGCGGATCCACTGGAGCTTGGGTGGCCATTGGTCACAGCCCCACACCAGCCGGCACCTCGCGCACCAGCAGCTTCCGCAGCGTGGCCAGATGCGCCAGCAAGACCAACGGTACCACGCAGCAGGGCAGCCACACGAAGGGGAAGTAGAGCACGGCGATGTTCGGCTGGTCGAAGGCCAGTTGCTGGAAAGGGAAGGGGGCGGAGAGTACCGCGCGCGCCACGATGTTCACCAGCAGGCCGATACACGCGATGTTCCAGGCCACAAGAGCCCAACGGGGTATCGTGCTACGCTTCTAGCCGAACCACCAGATGAGTGGTGCGGTGAGGCCCGAGAGGATGTCGAAGTTGCTGCCTTCGAAGGTCATCCCTTGCGGTATGGTCTTATAGATGCACAGCGCAAAGAGCACCAACTCCACGGGGATACGCACCACGTGCACCAGTGTGAGGGCGGCGGGATCCAGCGCATCGAGGTATTGGCGGCCGCGCGGCGTGACGAAAAGCAGCGCGATCAGCACCAGCGGCGGGGCCACCAACAAGATGAAGCGTGGCGGCAGGGTGGTGGTGATCGTGTAGAAACCGCTCAGCGCGACGACGCCTTGCACAGCGATCCAAACAAGGATCACCGTCCAGGTGGCGCGTAGGTTGGGCATGGCACGGCAGAAGAGCCAGGCCGCGAGCAGCGTGAGGAACGCGAACGCGATGTGAAGAGCCAGGGGTACGTGTTGCATGGTGTTGGGCGTGTTATCCAATGCGAAGCAACAGGGCGCTGCGCGATGGATCGCTTGCCAATTGGCAAGTTCGCACTGCCGCCAGCGTGACCATCAGGAGCGCGTCGCGAAGTCCTTGCGGATGCGGCTCAACGAGGTGTCCGTAACACCGAGGTACGAAGCGATATGCTTCAACGGCGCCACCTGGAACAGGCCCGGGTCCATCTTGAGCAGGCGCGCATAACGTTCCTCTGCCGTATCGTGGATCATGCCGAGCGTGCGCTCCTTCAAGGCGGTGAACCCCATCACCAGGACCCGTCGCCCGAAATCGCGGAACTCAGGAAAAGCATGGAAGAGCTTGTTCAACCGGTCGTAGCTCAACTCCCAGCCCTGCACATCGGTGAGCGCCACGATGTTCTCCTTCGATGGGATGCGCTGGAAGAACGAAGCCACCTCGAAGACGATGCGGCCCGGTCCGTAGAAGGCGGTGGTCACCTCATCGCCGCGTACATCGTGGGTGAACGCGCGCAGCGTTCCACTGCCGACGATCAAGTAGCGGTCGTTCACCTCCTCCTCACGCAACAGGTAGTCGTTGCGAGCCACATGCGCCTCCTGGAACTCCGCCACCACCTGCTCCAAGCGTTCAGGGGACATGGGAAAGATCCTGTTGATATGGTCGTGGAGGCCGGTGCGGTCCATGTGTGGCTTGCTATCGCACCGAAAGATGGTGATAGGCCGCGCACCGATCGATATGGAGCAGCCGACACGGTGTATCGAAAAAGGCGGCCTACTTGTGCCTGCTCACCTTGGTGACGCGGCGCTACCCGGCATCCACGGCGAGCAGTTTCGATATCTCCTTACCGGCGTGCTGGCGCGGTACAACAAGCTCATGTATGGCTTGATCATGCTCGGAGTGGTGATCGGGCTGGTGTGGTGCGTGGCGAGAGGGGGATGGCTCGAAGCGACGAGGTGACCATTGTCATGCCTGGTGATTTCGTCATGATGCATCTTGCTTTCCTTATGATCACGAGAAGGATCCTGCTTGCTTGCGGCATCGTCTCTTCCCTGCTCTACGCCGCCATGAACGTCTTCGTGGCGATGCGCTGGAACGAGTACAGTTCCTTCTCGCAGACCGTGAGCGAACTCTCCGCCATCGACGCTCCGACGCGTGCACTGTGGGTGAAATGGGGCGTTCTCTACACGTTGCTCATGGCGGCCTTCGGTCAGGGTGTGCGTCTCGCGGCCGATGGTAGTCGCCCGTTGCGTGTTGCTGGCAGTTTGATGATCGCCTACGGCATCACCGGCCTCGCCTGGCCGCTTTTCCCTATGCACCTGCGCGAAGTGTTGGGGGCGGGTGGGAGTACGATCAGCGATACCATGCACATCGTGTTCACTTTCGTAACGGTGCTGCTCATGGTGGCGGCCATGGCCTTCGGGGCCGTGGCATTCGGCCGGCGTTTCCGCATCTATACGATCCTTACCATACTGATCCTCTTCACGTTCGGCGCGCTCACGGGCATGCTGGCGCCGGGCGTCGATGCGAACCTGCCCACTCCATGGATCGGCGTTTGGGAGCGCGTCAACATCGGTGTTTTCCTGTTCTGGGTGATCGTTCTCGCCACCATGCTCTTGCGCCGGACGGATAAGCCTGCCACCTCACGTTAGGGGTGGGGATCGCGCTGATGAACTACAGGGCCCACAACGGGTACCTACGGTGGTTTTGAAGTGGATATGCAAGCCGTTCCCGCAACTTCGCAACATGAAACGGAGCAAACCGGCTAGTGCCTCCAATTCCACCATGCTCGCTGGGGGGCTCCGGTTCAGCTCGGTGCAACAGTGCCTCGACTTTCTGCCCGAGGAAGAGCGCGTGCTGACCGGGCGACTCCGCGAGTTCATCATCAGCGAAGCGCCTCAACTGCGCGAGCGGCTGTCCTTCAATGTGCCGTTCTACAAGCTGCGCCGCGACGTCTGTTTCCTGTGGCCCGCCTCGGTGCTTTGGGGAAAGCACAAGACTTACGAGGGCGTCCGTTTCGGTTTCTCATATGGGGTGATGCTGTCCGATCTATCGGGCTACCTCCAACGCGGTGACCGCAAGCAGGTGCTTTGGCGCGACCTTCAGCATTTCACCAAGACCGATGAGCGCATGCTGCGTCAGTTGCTGTCCCAAGCGCTGCAGTTCGATCAGGAGCGCGCCGTGGGGCTTCGATAGCAGGTATCCCCGAAGCCTTGGGCATCTCACCATTCTCCGATGATCACCTTTGAGACATGAGCCTCTCTTGGAGAACCGCCGAACCGTGGGCGCGCGTGGGTCTTGTTGTTCAGTTCCTGGCCTTGATCCGGTGTTTGGGTGAGTACTTCCGGTTGAAGCATGTGCAAGGCCCGGCCTTCATTGCCGCGGATGCAGAGATCTTCATCCTTGCAGCCTTGGTGATGGCCGTGTTCACCGCGGCGGCTGTGGCGGCCTACATTTTTCACCGGCCCCGGTGGACCGCTGTGCTGGCGGTGCTTTCCGTCATCACGCTGATGGTGATGAAAGCCACGATGATGGCGTAGGGTTCACTTGGGTACCGGCTCCGGGTTGTCCCGTGCGACCGTTCTTAGAATTTCATTCATGCACGACCTCGATCCGTTGACGGATCATGCTGCCATCGTTCCGTTCGGCCAGCACAATGTAGATCCCTGCTGCAAGGTGGTCGGCGTTCCAGATCCTTTGGACAAGGCGTTCCACAAGTTCCCCTTGCACGGAACGGACGGTGATGGATCGCACACCCGCGAGGGAAGGATCCAGGTGGAAATGGCTTCCGACGCTCGGAAACAGGATCGCGACCTCCGGCACCTTCGCCCGTTCTGGCAGGCCGACCTGCGCGTCGCGTATCACTATGGCGTTCGGGGTGATCAATCCTCCCGACCCGCTGGGGATGAGGTCCTGGAGGTACGTTCCGTCCGGGTCGAACAGCTTCACCGAACTGGTGGCTCCATTGCCGATCAGGAAATTCCCATTCGGATAGTGGGCAATACCCTCGGTGAAGGAAACGCCTGAGATGAATGTGCCCTGGAACGCACCGGTGGCATCGAACCGTTTGATCGCGGCGCCGTCATAGTCCGATACGATCAGGTCGCCGTTGGTGTCGAACCAGATGTTCGTCGGCCCAACGAGGTTGGTACTGATGAAGGCTCCCAGATCATTGCCGGATGGATCGAACTTCCGCACGAGGTCGGCGGTGTACGATGATACGTAGAGGTTCCCCGCGCCATCCCAATCGATACCGATGCTTTGCGGTACGCCCACCGTGGTGAATTCACCCACGTAGGTACCGTCCAGCATGTAGCGCCGCACCGTTCCGGTACCATTCCATTGCAGCACGTACAGGAGACCATCAACGCCGATCTTCATGCGGGTCGGTCCGGCGATGCCCGTGGCGAAATCGCTGATGTACGCCCCCGTGGTCGCATCATACTTCGTGATCTTGTTCGTGCCCAGGTTGGAGATCAATACCCTGTTGCTGTCCTCCAGAAAGACGATGTCCTGTGGCCAGTTCAGGTTCGTGGTGATGAACGCGACCGGATCCGCACCGCTCGCATCGTAGCGGAGGATCTGCCAGGGTGGGCTGTTGAAGTTGCCCGCATCGCTCACGTAGATCCCATCCATCTGGCCTTGCACCAGGGTGGTGGCGAACAAGAGCGAGCATGCAAGTAGTTGTTTCATCATGGGGGGGTGATGGAAGATCAAGAAAGCTATCCGGCCCATGGCGGCGGGGGCGCCGAAGCGTGGTGAGCGGTTGCATTTGGGAGGGCGTATCGCCCCAGCGGGCTCACCAT
>JBDTNF010000045.1:0-4226 GCA_039933875.1 Flavobacteriales bacterium
AAAGTCCGGGCAACGGCGGCCCATCGAACACGTTCACCAGGAGCGAATCGGTCACGATACAACCATCGGGCGTGGTGATCACCACCGTATACATCGTGGTGTCCAGCGGTGTGGCCATAGGTTCTGCCAGCGTCGGATCGGAAAGCGTTCCGGGCGGGGTCCATACGTATGTGCCGCCCCCGGTAGCGCCCACTGGCACACTCGATCCAACGCACACGGACGTGTCCGGGAACGCGAACGCCTGCGTATCCATCAAGTCGACATCCACCGTGGCGGTATCGCTACCGCATGTCGCAGTGACAATCACGGAGTAGGTGGTGGATGTGGCGGGCGTTGCGATCGGGTCAGCGCTGTTCGGATCGTCGAGACCTGTGGCCGGGAACCATTGGTATGAATCGCCGCCGGAAGCGTGCAATTGTGCGCTGGCGCCCGGACAGATGGGATCAACGGTATCGGCATCGGCCACGGGCGGTGGCACGGTCGTTATGGTGATGCTCGCCGTATCGGCCTGCACGCAGGTGGAGGAATCCGTGAGGATCATCGTCACCGTGAACACGCCCTCGGTGGTGTAAGTATGCGACGGTTCTTCCTCGGTGGAGGTCGGGCTGTTATCCCCGAAGTCCCAGAAGTAATCCGTGCCACCGACGCTGTTGTTGGTGAACTGGGCAGTGGAGGGGAAGCAGATGCTGCTGGGTCCTGAGATGCCGATCACCGCCTGTGCCTGGCCGAGATCGAACTTGAACACGCCCAGGTTGCAATTGGAGCTGTTGTTGGTATTGCTCCATGCGCCAGGTGTTGTGGGATAGCCGAGCTGCTGGCAACCCGCACATACCGCTTGGTACACACTACCGTTCTTGTCGAAGCGGCTGGTGCCCCCGTCAACATGCTCCGATGACGACCCTCCGAAGAAGGTGGCGTAGGCGAGTGAGGCGGCATTGGGGGCCAGCACCATCAGGTAGAAATCACTACCGTCAGTAGTGACTTGGTAGGCGTCACCGGTCACCGGAAGCCCGTTCGTCGTGCTCGTGTTCGGCTGTCCAAAATTGTTGGTGTTGCCGCCCCACCCGCTGAAGTAGATCTGGCCACAATCGCTTACGAGAAAGGCCGCCGGAGATATGTCCTCGGTGCCTGTTGTCCCGATGCGGGTGGACCAAATGGAAGTCGAGAGGTCACTGCTCAATTTGTGGATGAATTGGGATCCGTTGGGGTTCGCGTACACACCTCCTGAAACCGGATAAGGGCCACGTGTTTGACCCACCACGTAGACCCCACCTGAGAGGTCGATCTGCACGAAGTAGCACTGATCATAGGATCCGGTCCCGAGGTAGGTGGCGGCCAGGAGCGCACTACCGTCAGCTGCGAAACTCACGACATACCCATCCGTGCCACCTGCGCCGCTCGCGTGATAGGGGATCCCGGTCATCGGGAGGTTGGTGCTCTGGGTTCCTCCTGTGATATAGAGGCGTCCATCACCGGCCTGTTGTATACCAAAAGCGGCATCGTCCGCGGAGCCGCCATAGTAGGTCCCCCAAAGCAAGGTGGTAAGGCCCGGATCCAGCAGGCATGCGTAACCATCCTGGCCACCACCGGGCGTGGGTTGTGGCGCATTCGCGGAAATGGGCATGTCGATGCTTCGGGTGCTCGTCACCATCACGGGCCGCTCCTGTGCATCCAGAATGATCTCACCCCTGAAAGGATCCCCATAGTTGTAATCCAGCGCGGGAGAAAGATTCAGCCCGTCCGAATCGGAACCCCCAATGAAGGTGCTGCCGAGTAGCTGAGTGGCGTCACTGCTGAAGTGGGCGATGATCGCATCTGAGCCGTTGTTGTGAACGTATCCCTCAAAAACGACGAAGTTGACCGGAGGGCCGGGAGAGAAGGAAGCATCCATGCAACCCGGCGTCACTGGAAAGTCCGGCGATCCGGTCACCCCCATAACGTACAATTCGCCAGCCGCGTTCACCACCATGCTATGGGGGCTCTCGTTGCCTTGGCTGCCTCCCAGGTAGGTGCTCCACACCAAGGCGGATCCATCGGGGGAGAACTTGGAAATTCCAATATCGATGATATCCCCGGCGAAGTTCGATTGCACCACGCCAAGGGTTTCGGGATACCCGACGCCGAATACGATGCCCCCCCCGTAAAGATGACCGCCACTGTCATAGGTCGCGGTGAAGCCGAAGTTGTCAGCTGCACTACCACTATAGCTGGAGAAAGTCAGCACAGGGTCGATGATGAGTTCGTGTTCATGCTCCTTGAAGGCGTCCAGCAGGAATCCCAGCACATCGCCATCGAGGACATAGCTGCAATCCAGCGGATGGACTTCGTCCTGCTCGAAGCGCGTTCCCGAGGTCTTCCGCGTGAAAGCCACCGGGGATTCCTCCACGACTTCTCGCGTGGTAAGTTGAACGTGCAAGGCCCCCTGCTTCAACCGGAGCCCATCCTGACCTTCATACCGAAGTCGCACGATAGCGGCATCCACTCCCGGTGCTACAATGAATTCGTACTTGATCCCCTCCTTGCCGCTCAGCCGCAGATCGATCCCCGGCCATACGTTCTTCAGCAGCACTTCGCCGAACACACCGCATCCCGTTCCCCAGTGCGTCGGGTCGTTCCCTAGAAAGTAGTTCTCATAGTGTGCCTGCTTCAGGGAGCCTTCAGCGCCAGAGGCTTCACCCCCCTCAAAGTGGACCCGATAGGCATGGCTTGTCCTTTCACCCGGATCCTCGGCTGGCTGGTCTTGACCGTGATGTCGTAGAGGCTCATTCGAGAACAGCACATAGGTGAAGGCCGAGCGCTCAACGAACAGGGCGCCTCCGGGGATCAACGCCCGGTAAAGCACCTGCTCTGGCCATTGCCCCCTGTTCTCGGTGAACGTCGCCTGTGGGGCAATGCCGAGAACCGAGGCCGTCAAGCCAAGGAAGAGTATGAAAAGCCCTATGCGCACTGCCCGGAACTGCGGTCCTGCCAAGTTACTGCTGGAAGACAGGCCGATCGGGCGGGAAGTTGCTTGGGCCGGTCGGCCAGGGGATGAAGGGGGATGGCAGGCCGACCAAGGACTCGCGCCGCGCCCCGTACCTTTGCGGCCTCCCCATGAGCGACGCGATCAAGCATGAATGTGGCATTGCGCTCATCCGCCTGCGCAAGCCACTGGCCCACTATCAGCAACGTTACGGGACGGCCCTCTATGGGCTGAACAAGCTGTACCTCCTGATGGAGAAGCAGCATAACCGGGGGCAGGATGGCGCCGGGGTGGCCACCATCAAGCTCGACCCGCTCCCGGGGCTCAACTTCCTGGACCGCGACCGCAGTACGGACAAGCAGGCCATCCAGAAGATCTTCGGCCGCATCCATAAGGGGGTGGAGGACGTGCTCAAGGCCGACCCTTCCCTGCGCAACGATGCCGATGGGTTGAAACAGCATGCGCCTTACGTGGGCGAAGTGCTACTCGGCCACCTGCGCTACGCCACGTTCGGAAAGGACGGGGAGGAGAACTGCCATCCGCGCCGCCGGCTGAACAACTGGCTCACCCGCAATCTGGTCGTCGCGGGCAACTTCAATATGACCAATGTGGACGAGCTCTTCGATCTGCTCGTGAGCATCGGTCAGCACCCCAAGGAGCGCAGCGATACCATGACCGTTCTGGAGAAGATCGGCCACTTCCTCGATGTGGAGAACGAGCGCCTGGCGCAGATCCACCGCCAGCTCGGGTACAACGACCGCCAGATCACACAGGTGATCGCCGATAAACTGGATGTGCGCCAGATCCTGGTGAACAGCGCGATGGATTTCGACGGTGGTTATGCACTCGCGGGCATGATCGGTCACGGCGATGCCTTCGTGCTGCGCGATCCTTCCGGCATACGACCGGCTTTCTGGTACGCGGATGAGGAGGTGGTGGTGGTGGCCAGCGAACGGCCCGCCATCCAAACGGCCTTCGGTGTGAAGACCGACGATATCCGCGAACTGACCCCCGGCCATGCGCTCATCGTCCGCAAGGATGGCAGCTACGCAGAGGCACTGGTGCGCGAGCCGTTGGAGAAACGGGCCTGCAGTTTCGAACGGATCTACTTTAGCAGGGGGAGTGATCGCGATGTGTACCGCGAGCGCATTGCCTTGGGACGATCGGTTTGCCCGGCGATCCTGGAGGCCATCGAGCACGACATGGAGAACACGGTCTTCTCCTTCATCCCCAATACCGCCGAAGTGGCCTGCTACGGCATGCT
>JBDTNF010000046.1:0-5029 GCA_039933875.1 Flavobacteriales bacterium
GTCTCGGCGACGCTTGCGATGCCTGCCCCAACGATGCAGCGAACGATGTGGACGGCGATGGTGTCTGCGGCGACGTGGACAACTGCCCCACTACCGCCAACGCCAGCCAGACCGACACCGATCTTGATGGTCTCGGCGACGCTTGCGATGCCTGCCCCAACGATGCAGCGAACGATGTGGACGGTGATGGTGTCTGCGGCGACGTGGACAACTGCCCCATGTTGAGCAACGCTGGTCAGGCGAACTTCGATGCCGACAGCGAGGGTGATGCCTGCGACCTGGACGACGACAACGACGGGCTGAACGATACGGACGAAGCGATCGCGGGTACCAACCCGCTGAACCCCGACACCGATGGCGATAGCTTCCTCGATGGCGCCGATAGCTGCCCGCTGGTCACTGGTCAGATCGGCAGCGTTTGCGATGCCAACGGCCCTGCTCCTGGATTTATCCTGGGCACCCTCAACGGTTCGTGCGTCTGCGCAGCCGCCCCGTGCACCCAGAACCTGACCCTCGAGTTCCAGAACGATGCGAACCCGAGCCAGGTGACCTGGGAGATCCGCGAGCAAGGGACCAACACCCTTGTGATCTCGGGCATCGATCCGATGCCGCCCGGTGGGGTCGGCACTGTGAACGCCTGCGTGCCCAACGGTAGCTACTACCTCAAGGTGCTTGACAGCGGTAACGATGGCATGGGTGGTTACACCTTGCGCACAGGTACCGTGTTGCCAGGATCATACGCCGAGAACGTCCGCCTGATCGACAACAAGAACAACTTCACGAGCGGTGGGTTGAGCCAGGTCGCCGGTAACCAGGGCTTCACCGTCCCCGTGGGCGGCAACATCACCCAAGGCATCTACTCCAGCTGCGACAAACTCGACTGGTTGCAGACGGGTGAGTACTTCGTGTGTGATCCGGTGACCAATGTGAGCAACGTTTGGAACGCGGGCAACACCCCAGCTGAGGCCACCACGGGCTACGAGTACTGGATCTATAACCCCAATGGTGGATACAGCTACCGCACCTTCCACAGCCATGCGGTGAGCGACGGCTTCGCACCGGACAACGCCACGCGCGCCTGCCACATGAAGATCAACAATTGGCTCGTGGCCAACTACATCCCCAGCAACCAGCTGATGAACGTGCGTGTGCGCTCGCGCATCAATGGCACCAACTACAACTGGGGTCCGGCCTGCCGCTTCAAGATCGATCCGGTGGCCGCAGCCTGCCCACTCACCAAGTTGATGGACATCCCGGGTAACCCGACCCTGAGCTGCGGTAGCACCCGCAAGTGGGGCAACGGTAACTACGTGCATGCCCGCCCGGTGACCGGCGCCACCCAGTACCAGTTCCGCTTCCGCATCGATGCCGAGGGCTTCCTCAGCGTGCGCACTGTGAGTACCTACTTCGTGCAACTCAACTGGCCCACCTTCCCCCTACAGGATGGCAAGACCTACGATGTTGAAGTGCGCGCTTACAAAGGCGGTGTCTGGTGCGTGAACAACACCAACCCGAGCGGTGGTACACCCTTTGTGGCCTGGGGCGATGTATGCCTGCTGACCATCGACAATACCCCCGCCAACGGTGGTAACGAGAACATCAGCACGAACGGCAGCAGCCTAAGGATGTACCCGAACCCGAACCGTGGCGACCAGCTCTACCTGAGCCTGGATGCTGTGGAGGAAGGTGTACAAACCGTGAGCGTCGACATCTTCGACCTGACCGGCAAGCGCCTGAGCGCACGCACCATCGCCACCCAGGGCGGATTCATCAACACAACCCTCGAGCTCAACGGCGAATTGGCCAACGGTATGTATATCGTCAACATCACCGCCGGTAAACAGCACTATACCGAACGCCTGGTCATCAGCAAGTAGCGGCCTTCCCATCCGTACAAAGCGAAAGCCCCCATCCCGGAGATCCGGGGTGGGGGCTTTCGCTTTCACTTCGTGAGATCAGCGTAGAGCAAATACTTCGATCTCACCTTCAGGAACTCCTGCAAAGCCGGTTGCCATGAGGCGCGTATGGCCTCCTCGTCCTCACCGCGAACGATCCGCTCGCGAAGGTCCGGTCCACCGGCCAGTTGATCGAAGAAGGCATTGAAGAAGGTCGCCTTGTTGTTGGCCTCAGCATAGAACCCGATGATCCAATGCAGACGTAGGCGCTTCTCCATCCGGCTTTGGAACGCACCATATTCCCGCAGGTCGATGCCCGTGCATTCCACTCCTTTGTGCGGCGGCTCCTTCGCACCCGGCATGCTCACCGGGGTGAAGCGGAATTTCCCGACCGGGTTCCCTGGATATCCTATACACTGGAACGGACGATTGGTACCACGACCAACGCTGACGACCGTGCCCTCGAACAGGCCCAATGATGGGTACAAATACACCGCGGGCATATTCGGAAGATTGGGCGAAGGCTTCACCGGAAGGTCATAGAACACATTGTGATCATACCCCGTGCAAGCGACCACCGTCAACTCGCAGGTTCGTCCTCCTTTCAGCCAGCCCTCGCCGTTGATCATGCGCGCATACTCGCCGATGGTCATTCCGTAGACCAATGGCACGGGGTGCATACCGACAAAGGAGGCTTGGGATTTCTCCAGTACCGGACCATCGACATAGAAACCGTTCGGGTTCGGGCGGTCCAATACGATCACCTTACGGCCCTGTTCCGCAGCCGCCTCCATCACGTAATGCAACGTGCTGATGTAGGTATAGAAGCGGACGCCTACATCCTGGATGTCGAACACGAGCACGTCGACATCGGCGAGTTGCGCGGCCGAGGGCTTGTTCTTGTTACCATAGAGCGAGATGATCGGCAGGCCGGTCCGCTCATCGCGCTGATCATTCACATGGGCGCCAGCATCCGCATCCCCACGGAAGCCATGCTCGGGCGCGAACACCTTCACAACGTTCACCTTCAGTACGAGCAGCGAATCGACCAGGTGCACCGCGCCAATGCGTCCGGTCTGGTTCGTCACAACAGCGACGCGCTTACCCGCCAGCAAAGGGATGTATTCCGTTGTCCGTTCCGCACCGGTCACTACCTGCGACGGCCCATGAGAGACCAGGACAGAGCCAGCCTGCCCGGAAGGAAGGGTCTGCGCCTTACACGGCCCTGCGCTCGCGAAAAGGGCGACCACCATGCCCGCTATCTTCGCCCAGCCCGGCATCGCCTGGCGTTCCATGGGATTCGCGCACTTCATCGCACGCCGCATTGTTCGTGGTGAGGGATCGGATACTTCCCGGTTCTCACGACCCATTGTGGTCATCGCGGTACTTGGTATCGTGGTGGGTATGGCGGTGATGATCATCACGGTGGGGATCACAACGGGGTTCCAGCGTGAGGTGCGGGCGAAGGTAACGGGGGCTGGTACGCACCTGCAGATCACCGCCATCCGGCAGACCGATCCAAAGGAAACCCCGAGGGTACCGATCGCTCAATCCTTTTACCCATCGCTCGACACTGTTCCGGGTATCGCGCACATCCAGATCTATGCCACCAAGCCTGGTATCATTGAGACACCTGACGACATCGAAGGTGTTGTGGTGAAAGGTGTCGGTAAGGACCATGATTGGAACTTCCTACATGACCATCTGGTGAGCGGTTCGTTGCCTGCCATCGGCGACACCGCGCATCCGATCGACCTCCTGCTCTCGCGCTACCTCAGCCACCGACTGCACATCGGCGTGGATGACACGATCACGGTATACCTCGTGAAAGACCGCGATGACATCCGGCCGCGGAAGTTCCATGTGAGCGGGCTTTATGAGACCGGGCTTGAACAACTGGACCACCAACTCGTGTTCGTTGACATCGATCACCTGCAGCGTTTCTCGCAATGGGGGCTGACGGCCGAGATCCTCGTGAAAGACACGGTGGTCGACCATCTACCGATGGTCCGGGTCGAGGGACTTGCTTTCGGTGGGGATCGCATCTTCACCTATAGCTGGCCGGGGCTCAAACTCGAGGGGAAAGGGCCGCACTATTTCCCCTTGCTGGCATTCCATTCCAACGGACTCGACACGCTCAAGCTCGCGGTGAGCGATGCCGATCACACCATACCGGATACGGCGTGGGTGAGTATCCGTGTGGACTCCGCGACTTTCACCCCCATATCGAGCACTGGCGGTGGCGAATGGAAGCCGCTCAGGGTGACAAAGACATATGGAGGCAGTGGTGGCAGTAGCACCAAGTACTGTGGCGGCTTCGAAGTGACGTTGGACCGTTTCGAGGACATGCTGGCCATGGATGACTTGATCTACACGCGCTACCTCGGCCCGGAACTTCGTTCGCTCAGCGCGCGCGACCGGTTCCCCGAGATCTTCGCCTGGCTCGAACTGCTGGACAAGAACGTGGTGGTGGTGATCGTGCTCATGATCATCGTTGCGATCATCAACATGACCAGCGCATTGCTCATCATCATCCTGGAGCGCACCACCATGATCGGTGTCCTGAAGGCACTGGGCAGTGGCAACGGTGCCATACGCAGGATCTTCCTGATCGACGCCGCGTATATCCTTGGCGCCGGCATCCTCCTTGGTGATCTGCTTGGTGTCGTCCTTTGCCTGGTGCAGCAGCATTTCGGGATCATCACCCTCCCTGTGGAGATCTACTACGTGGATGTCGTGCAGGTCGATCTGCGGCCAGGGCCGATCGCGCTACTGAACTTGGGAACACTGGTGGTCTGCGTGGCTGCGCTCATGCTGCCCAGCTTGCTTGTCACCCGCATCGCACCGGCAAAGGCGATCCGGTTCGACTGAAGCGCGGGCGTTCGCGGCCGATGCACAGCCGTAACTTCGCGGGCGATGAAGATCCACGACAATATCCTTTCCACCATCGGCAACACGCCGCTCGTCCGCTTGAACCGCATCACCAAGGATGTGGACGCCACCGTGCTCGCCAAGGTGGAGACCTTCAACCCCGGCAACAGCATCAAGGACCGCATGGCGATCAAGATGATCGAGGATGCGGAGAAGGACGGCCGCTTGAAGCCCGGCGGCACCATCATCGAAGGCACGAGCGG
>JBDTNF010000047.1:0-6602 GCA_039933875.1 Flavobacteriales bacterium
TTGAAGTCCTTGAGTGCGCGCTGACGTGCACCCCTTTCGCCTGTAAGCGACTCAAGCCTTCAGCCGCCAGTGTGAAGCCGGGTGCCAGCGCGAGCGCTTGTTTGAAGTCCTTTAGCGCGCTGTCCAAACGCCCTTCCAGTTCGTACGTCACCCCTCGGCTGTAGTAGGCCTGTGTATAGTCAGGCAGCAGGTAGATGGCCTTGTTGAACTGTGTGCGCGCGGCCCGAAGGTCATGCTTGTGCTCCAGCAGGACGTAACCCGTGTTGTACCATGCCAATGGATAGGCCGGTTCGATCGCCTTGATCCGATCGTAGCACATGATCGCCAGGCTGTCCTGGCCATGGTCCTGAGCGAATATGGCCTTGTCGTACAGGGCCTCCACACTTGTCGGCTGTATCTCCAGGGCTGAATTGTAGTACTGCAGCGCGAGCGGGTCGTGCATGGCAGCGTGCAGCAGGCCCAAGGCCATGTACGCCGCATAGAACTGCGGATCCTGCTCAACAGCGGTCTGGTAGCTGCTGATCGAGAGTGCCGTGTCACCCGCCTCAGCGTGGATCCATCCCTTGAGGTAATACCCACGCGGCTGGAGCGGGTCGATGCGCAAGGCCTCATTGGCCAGGGTCATGGCTTCTTTGTGCTGGTGTTGCAGCAGCTTCATCTCGCTCAACTTCAACCGCGCCTCTGTGTTCACGGGATCCAAGGCGATCGCCTTGAGGAACTGTTCCTCCGCTGGCGGGAGCCTCACTTTCCGATAATAGAGATCACCCAGTCCGATATGCCAGGTCGCGCTGGCACTGTCCAGGGCGATGGCCCGCTTCCAATCGCTTTCGGCGAGTCGCACGCTGTCAACCCCTTCATACAAGCGAGCCCGTTCGGCGAAGTGCGTCGCTTTGTCCGGCTCGGCCAGGATGCGCTGCTCCACCTCAGCCAGTGCGCCTGCGAAACCGCCTGTGGCTGGCTTCTTCCCCTGCTCCTCCGCACCGTTGCCGCATGCTGAAACGAGGATGGCGAAAAGTGCGAGGCAGAGCGAAGTACGCATGGGTTCAAAAAAGAAGGCCCCGGGAAACACTCCGACCCGGGGCCTTCAAAAGTAGCGGGTGATCCCGATCAAGCCGTGACCGCTTGCTCGGTCTTGACAACCGCTTCCTTGATCTTCTTCTCCAACTGTTCGCACAGCTCGGTGTTGTCGTCCAAGAGTTGACGGACCATATCCCGGCCCTGCCCAAGCTTGCTATCCTCATAGCTGAACCACGAGCCGCTCTTCTTGATGATCCCCATCTCCACACCCATGTCGATGATCTCGCCGGTCTTGCTGATGCCTTTGCCGAACATGATGTCGAACTCGGTCTTGCGGAACGGCGGAGCCACCTTGTTCTTCACCACTTTCACCTTGGTGCGGTTACCCATCACGTTCTCGCCCTCCTTGATCTGCGTCATACGACGGATATCCAAGCGGATCGAGGCATAGAATTTCAACGCATTGCCGCCCGTCGTCGTCTCCGGGTTCCCGAACATCACGCCGATCTTCTCGCGCAACTGGTTGATGAAGATGCAGCAGCAACCGGTCTTGCTGATGGTACCGGTAAGCTTGCGAAGCGCTTTGCTCATCAAGCGCGCCTGCAGGCCCATGGAGCTGTCGCCCATTTCCCCTTCGATCTCGGCACGCGGTGTGAGCGCGGCCACGCTGTCGATCACGATGATGTCGATGGCCCCCGAACGGATCAGGTTGTCCGCGATCTCCAAGGCCTGTTCGCCATTGTCGGGCTGGCTGATCAACAAGTTCTCGGTATCCACGCCCAGGCTCTCGGCGTAGTG
Organism: Flavobacteriales bacterium; assembly: GCA_039933875.1. Taxonomy (GTDB): domain Bacteria; phylum Bacteroidota; class Bacteroidia; order Flavobacteriales_F; family PHOS-HE28; genus PHOS-HE28. Next base: position 1,816 of record JBDTNF010000047.1, read on the forward strand.
GCGATCGAAGGCGTGCTCAGCGTCGATGATCGCCGCGATACCCCCTCGCTTTTGGCATTCCGCAATGGCATGGATGGCCAGCGTGGTCTTGCCGCTGCTTTCCGGTCCGTAGATCTCGATCACACGGCCTTTCGGGTACCCACCCACACCCAGGGCAAGGTCCAAACCGATCGAACCGGTGGGGATCACCTCCATCTGTTCGATGGCATCGTCGCCCATGCGCATGACGGCACCCTTGCCGAAGGTCTTCTCCATCTTGTCCATCGTGAGCTGAAGTGCTTTCAGCTTCTCCTTGTTGAGTTCCGTTGCCATGGTTGTTTGATTTTAAAGCGTTGTGACGCCAGATCTGGCGCCTTTACTGTTGTTGGGCAGCGAGAACTCGCGCCTTGACCGATTTCTTTTTCTCGACGGTCCGCGTCGCCTTCGCGGTCTTGCCCAGGATCTGTTGCGCGTGGATCTTGCTTCGAACACCGGTGATGACCCTTTCGATCACACCACGCTCGTCGATCAGGAACGTGGTCCGGTGCAGGCCCTCGTACTTGCGACCGTAGAGTTGCTTGGGGCCCCAGACGCCATAGGCATTGATGATCTTCATCCCTTCATCAGCAAGTAGGCTGAAGGGGAAGTTGAATTTCGTGGCGAACACCTCGTGACTGGCCTCTCCTTCAGGGCTTACGCCTAACACGGTGTACCCCGCCTTCTTCAACGCACTGTAGTGGTCCCTTAGATCGCAAGCTTGTTGCGTGCATGTGGGCGAATCATCCTCCGGGTAGAAGAACAGTACCACCTTTCCCCCCTTCAGGTGGGCGAGGTCCACCACACGACCGTGCTGGTCCCTGGCAGTGAAGCCAGGCGCCTTCTCCCCCTCCTTCGGCATTGTGGCGAGCAACATGCGTTGACGGATTATCTGTCGGTTTAGTGACGCACAAATAAGCATCGCGAAATGGGATCGCCAAATTTATCGCCACTAATAGTTTTAAACAGCTGGGGTCATCGCTCACCTAGCCCCTGGGCCAATTCGTTCGCCGGAGAGTAACTATTTATCGCCCTATAGCCACGTATCATCGACGAACTCTTGACATTCATCTCCGGGTGCTAATATGTTTGCGCCACTCTTTTCGACGGATCGCTCTTCAGACCTCTGCCTTTGGACACTTGTTCGGCTCAAACTGAACAAGACAATGCGATCCACTTCGAACCTCGGCTCGTGGGTTAAGCCCGCAGCGAACACCGGATCCCTATGGCTGGATCCCGAGCACGGGCTTGGTCACAGGCCATGGCCCCGTTTCTCATCCGGAAGATCCGATCCCCGGGGAGGACCCAACCACATTCAGAACAGAACGATCTAATCCTTGAACCCATGTATCTAGAACCAACCCTAAGACTCTGGATAAGACGCGCGACCTGGTCGCTCGCAATGGTATTGGGCCTCTGGGCGCCGCTGAGCGCGCAGTTGGCACACCATAGCAACGACCAGCACAGAACACACCGCGCCATGCCAGCCTCGGTAACGCAGGAACATGTCCATGACGATATAGCAGGTCTGCTGAACGTGTACGACAAGGTGATCCAGTTCACCGAGAACAAAGGGCAGTTCTCTGATGGCGTGCTTTACCGTGCTGACTTCCCACTGGGCCAGGCGTTGGCCACCCCCAACGGGATGTTGATGAAGGCCTATGACCCGGCCGCCGTGCAGGCGCGCTTGGACGAGGGCATGCGCATCGAGCAGGAGATGCACGACGGCAAACCGATACGTCCGTTGATGTGGAACGAGAAGGGTCATGGTTGGATGTTGCATTTCCAGAACGCCCTGCCTTCAATGCGCGTGGAGAACCGCGACGTCCATGCGGAGGTGAGCAACTACTTCCTCGGCGGCAAGCAGGCCTTGGCTGTACATGCCTACCAGGAGGTCTGGTACACGGGTGTGTACAACGGCATCGACGTGCGCTACTACCCTGCGGCGGATGGGTCGCTGGAGTACGACATCGTGTGCGCAGCGAATAGTGATCCGCGCGCCATCGCCATCGAGTTCAAGGGTATCGAGCGCCTCAGGGTGAACGAGGAGGGCGAGCTCGTGGTGCCGACCAGTCTGGGAGAACTGACCTACCCGGCACCGGTGGTGTACCAACGCATCAATGGCCGCGAAAAGGCGGTGACGGCGAGCTATCGTGTAACCGGTAGCAACGTGCTGGGTTTCACGCTTGGCGAATACGACCGGGCCCAGCCCTTGGTGATCGATCCGATCGCCATGCGCTGGAGCACCTGGGTGAACACGAACAGCAGTGGTGACAACCACGGCCACGCCATATGGGTGGACCCCAACGACGGTGCCATCTACGTAGTGGCCCGTGTGGTGGGCACCACGGACAACATCACCGTCGGCGCTTTCGACGTTACAGCGAACGGCAACCTGGAGACCATCGTGGGCAAATACCTGGAGCCCGCCACCGTGGGCGGCCAGGGCACGCGCGTGTGGCAGACCTACATCGGTGGCGGTGGTGATGACAACCCGTACGCGATGGAACAAGGGCCTGATGGCAACCTGTACATCACGGGCCAGACCAGCAGCACCAACTTCCCGCTGATCGGCGGCAGCGCCTTCACGGGCAGCAGCATCGACCAGCAGGCACAGAGCGACATCGACGTGTTCGTGCTGAAGATCACCCAGGACGGCCAATCCATCAAGGCCGCCGTTGTTGGAGGGAATGGTGCCGATGACAACTTCGACGTGCGCACCGCGCCGAACGGCGATGTGTTCGTCTGCGGAAGCACCACCAGCACCAACCTGCTCACCTTGAACGCAGGAAGCGGTGCAAGCAATGGCAACATCGGTGGCAGCGATGCGCTCGTGTTCCGGATCAACCAGGATCTATCGAGCCTGGTGTGGATGCGCAACTATGGCGGCTCTGGTGCCGATCGTGCGAGCATCATGCTGCACGACCCACTGAGCGGGGACCTCTTCGTGGGAGGTAATACCAGCAGCACGAACTTCCCAACAGTAAGCCCGCGTCAGGCTACGCGCGGCGGCAGTACGGCCGGCTTCCTGCAGAGCCTCAATGGCACCACGGCGGCCACTACCTGGTCTTCCTACTACTCCAGCGATGCGAACGATGACGCGAACCTGCTGTGCATGGAGTTCAACACCACGCGCACGGAGCTGTACTTCGGCGGGGTGACCGAGGGTCTTAACGCGGCGAACATCACCGCCGGTTCGCACGATACCGGCCACAACGGTAGCAACGACTTCTATGTCGGTCATATGGACATCGACCAGAACTTCCTGGATGGCACCTATGTAGGCGGTACGCTGAACGAGGTGAACATGATGGGCCTGAACGTGGACCTGAACAACGACGTGTATGTGTTCGGATATTCCAACAGTACCAACTTCCCGGTAAGTGCGTCCCCGAACGTGCCACTACAGTCCACGAACCTGGGCAGCAACGACAAGGTGTTCTTCAAACTGGAGAGCGACCTGAGTGCATTGGAGTTCAGCACTTACTACGGGGGGGCGAACGACGACTACGACCCGGTGGGTGAGCGGGGCATCAAGTTCAGCAACTGCCGCATCTACACCATCGTCACTGCGCAGAGCAACAACATCCCGCTAACGCAGGGCGCTTTGAACACCACTAAGTCGAGCCCGACGAGCCGTTACGAACCCGGCCTGGTCGTATGGGCTAATCCCCCCGATCTGCTGGACAACAGCATCACTTATTTGGGCACCGCGATCTGCGCCGGTAGTGTCCCAGGCGATATCCAAGGTTCGCAGCCCAGCTATGTGTTGCCCACTATCGTGCGCAACAACTCCGCTTCGGCCTACCCGGCCTTCCCACCTGCGGCCACCTACCAATGGCAGATCAGCACGGACAGCCTGAACTGGTCCAACATCGTCGGTTCCACCGGCCAGAACCTTACGGGTGCCGAGATCGGGGGCTTGGACCAGAAGACATACATCCGGCGCATCATCTTCGGAGATGCGTGCATCCTCGCGGGTGCCGCGGACCAGGTGGTAACGGTGCGCATCATGAGCGTGACCGGCGACGTGACCGATGCACTGTGCAACGGTGGGAACACCGGCAGCGTCACCGCCACAGCTGATGGTACCGGACCCTTTGAGTACCTCTGGAGCAACCTCCAGACGACCCAGACGGCGACCGGTCTCCCGGCGGGTCCTTATAGCGTGACAGTGACGGACGCGAACGGCTGCGAAGCGAGCAACTCCTTCAACGTGGGCCAACCCACAGCGGTGGGCGGAAGCGCGGACGTGACGAATGCCACCTGCGGCAACAGCAACGGATCGGCCACAGCAACGGGCAGCGGCGGAACGGGTGTGTACAGCTATTCATGGAGCACGGGGGCCACTGGGGCTACGCTCAGCAACTTGGCTGCGGGCAACTACAGCGTGACCATCTTCGACGCGAACCAGTGCTCTTTCGAGCTCCCTGTGATCATCGGGGGCAGCGGTGTTCCTGACGCGAACGCGGGGGGCAATGCGGAGATCACCTGCGCGAACAACAGCCAGGTGGACCTCGATGGTTCGTCGAACACGCAGGGCGTCACCTTCTCCTGGAGCGGTCCCGGCATCGTGTCGGGCGGCGATGATGACGACGTGACGGTGAACGCCGCCGGCACCTACATCCTTACGGTAACGGATCCGCAGACCGGTTGCAGCAACACCGATCAGGTGGAGGTTTCGGTGAACACTACGGTTCCCGGCGCCCAAGCAACAGGTGGCACGTTGACCTGCGCGGTACTCAGCGTACAACTGACCGGCAGCGGCAACG
>JBDTNF010000048.1:0-8889 GCA_039933875.1 Flavobacteriales bacterium
CTTTTGGGGAAAGGGCTGTACAGCTTGGGGTAGGCAGCACCCCGATGTTGCGCACCGATCTGCGCAGGCCCAAGGCCCCATCTTCGCCCGTCCCCGTTGATACCAGCGGCTTTGTCCCGGGTAGATCATGGCGATCCGTCCCGGCACACCATTGGGGACACACCGGAAGGCCGCGCACGCAACCGTCGCACGGTGTTCATCCTTGTCCCCAAACTGGATGAGTTCTTCGAGATCGTCGGCGCGAGTGAAACATCCAAAACCCCTTAACCATGAGAACGACCCTATTTCCCAAGCAACTCATACTGGGCCTCGCCCTGCTGATCCTGTTCCCTGCCTGCCATAGTTCACGCACCGCGCAGGGTGGCGCGATCGGAGCGGCGGCCGGTGCGGGCGTTGGTGCCGTGATCGGCAACCAGTTCCCGGGTAAGAACGGCACCGCGATGGGTGCGATCATCGGTGCGGCGGTCGGTGGTGCCACGGGAGCCATCATCGGCAACCACATGGACAAGCAGGCGGAAGAACTTCGGAACGACCTCGAAGGCGCCACAGTGACCCGGGTGGGTGAAGGCATCAAGATCACCTTCGACAGCGGCCTGCTCTTCGGTGTGGATCAAAGCACCCTGAGCGGTACGGCCCAGACGAACCTCGCCGAACTTGCCACCACATTGAACAAATACGAGGATACCGACATCCTGGTGGAAGGTCATACGGATGCCGATGGCAGCGAAGAGCACAATCAAACGCTATCGGTGCGCCGGGCCCAGACGGTAACGGCCTACCTCGTTCAGCAGGGTGTGCGTTCCGGTCGGTTGAGCAGCAATGGATACGGCGAAGCCCAACCCGTTGATGACAACACCACCGAAGCCGGTAAAGCCGCCAATCGCCGTGTGGAGATCGCGATCTTCGCCAACAAGCGCATGCAGAAGGCCGCGGAGCGCGGGGAACTGGACCAGACACCGTGAGTGAACGATCCATTGCGATCCGAAGGGTAAATTCGAGCGGGTTCCGGGAGCGGAACCCGCTCATGCATTTCCGCTTCCTCATCACTGCTCTCGTGCTCGGCCAGTTGGCGTGTGAACGGTGCGGACATCCATGACCTTGATCACCGCGTTTTGAGGATGACCCGCAGGACATTCATGCTGGCGATGGCGTGGTTCCACATGTTGTTCGGGGTGTTCTTCCTCTTCTTCAACGTGTTCGCGACGAACCTGATCCTTCGCGATCCCGGCCCCACCTCACCGCTGCTCGTCAAGGGCCTGAGCGGCATCGTCTTCGCTTTTGGCCTCCTCAACTACATGGCCCGCGACAGCGCGGACAGCAAGGCCCTGCGCGCGGTGCTCGTATGCACGGCGTTCTACCTGCTCTTCACCATCGCCTTCGATGTCTACTGGACGTTGACGGGGCTGTTGCATCCGGTGGCGTGGTACTCCATCGGCATCCGCGCCGTGTTCGCTTGCGGCTACCTCTACCACATCAGCAGGCACCGCACGCCGACATCGTGATCCGCAGCGAAGAACGACCAGAACAGCAACACCATGATCCGCAAACTGGCCAACGGGCACTACCGCATTTATGCGCGGCACAAGGATGAGAAAACCGGGAAGCGCCGCAACCTGGGCACCTTCGCCACGCGTGCCGCTGCCGAACAACACGAGCGGGAGATCCAGTATTTCAAGCGGCATTAAACCTTATCGATCCCACTCCTCCTTCTTCTTCGGGGGGAACTTGATAAGGTCCTCGCCCACCTTCACGGCTTTGCGCGGATGATCCTCATCGAGCTCGATCAGGTCGTACACGATGTTCTCGCGGCGCTGGCTCCAGTAGCGCCCGATGACGCGGTGTGGCCTGCCGAGTTTCAGGACAACGTCGCCCACCTTGTACTTGGCGATCGACGGTAATTTGGTCAGATCCATTGGCCATAAGCTAAGGCCCCGGAACTGGAACCAGCCACTACTTGTACCAATCCTCCAGCCGCACCTCGATCGCAGGATCGCCTGCGTTGACGAGTTGCTTGAAGCGCGCCACGTCGCTGAGACCCTCGGTGCCCCGGTAGTGGTAGGGATAGACCACGCGCGGCTTGAAGGCGAGCACCACGCTGGCCGCCTGATCGACGGTCATGGTGTAGGGCAGGTTCATGCACACGAAGGCCACATCGATGTTGCGCAACGCGCGCATCTCGGGGATGTCCTCGGTATCGCCCGAGATGTAGATGCGCTGGCCGCCCATGGTCAGCACGTAACCATTGCCGCGTCCCTTCGGATGCCGCTTGTCGTTCGGGTCCGGCATATTGTACATGGGGATCGCCTCGATGCCGATACCGGAAAGTTCCATGCTCGCGCCGTTCGCCAGGGGCGTGGTCTTCTGCTTCAAGTCCTCCGGCAACTGGTCCAGCACCGCCTGCGGCGCGATGATCCGGGCTTTACCCAGGTCAAGCTCGTGCAACGTAGCCGGGTCCATGTGGTCGCCGTGGATGTCGGTGATCAGGACCAGGTCGGGGGGCGCATAGCCCTTGAACCGCGCGGCACCATCATGCGGATCGACATAGACGACAAGCTTGTTCCATTCCAGCACCAGGGCGCTGTGGTGCACGGGGTGGATGCGCACCGGCTGTCCGGGAACGGCGGGTTCTGCTGCGGGTGTGTCCATGGGATCGGCGGTGTGCTCCGGTGCACCAGCACAGGAGAGAACTACGAAGGGAAGGAGGCTGATGAGGCTGCGCATGCCTCGAAGGTATCCACGTCCGGGGCTGGGCCCACCTGAACAGGCCCGGGACAGGAAATAACGCCGGAAGCCCACTATTCCCGGGGCAATGACGCAATGGGCCCCGAATGAACGACCTTTGTGGTCCCATGTCGCTGACCCCCGCCGAGATCCAACAAGCCCTGCGCATCAGCAAGGCCATCCAGGAACATCTGGACAACACCCGTACGGTGAACGTGAGCAGCGCCGATCTCTACGGCATGCTGGCCGACCGCAAGTTGGTGGAGCGTGACAACGAACACGGACACCACTTCCGCCTATTCCTGCGCAAGCTGGTGAAGGCGAACATGCTCAACCTCATCCCCCAGTGCCACGCCATGCCGCGCAGTGGTGGGAAGTACGAGTGGACCTTCAACCGCGCCGCGGACCGCATGCCGGCACGCAAGCCGGTGGAGGGCGCTGTTGCCCCTGCGGGGGTGCCGGTCGCATCGTAGCGCTCATCGCACAAGAAAGAAACAGTGAACGGACCGCGCACCGGTCGCGTGTCGTAATTTCATGCACTTGATCACACAGATGGCACATTCCAACACCACCGACCATGATGCGGTGAAGAGTTGGCTCCAGAACCGCGAGATGAAGGACCACAAACTCGGTGCTGCACGCAGCGGAAGAGCCCGGGCCGTGGATGTCTCCACCGCGATCGGCCGTATGCAGGAGAAGGCCTACCTGGCATTCCCCCACATCGATCGCGCGGCCATCGACTCGTTCGTGCGCGACTACATCGATCCGCTCAACCTCACCTCGGCGAAGTAGGGACTGGATCCGGGCGTAAGGATCCGCTAGCAGCGTTGGAGCACCGGGAATACACCGGCATCCACGAACGCGGAGACAGCTTTCACTCCTTCTCCACCCCCAAACCACTGATCAGCGCGTCGCTCGGACGCAACTGGACAATGACCCGGTACAAGGCCTTGTCGCGGTCCGAACGCAGGTGCAGCACATACTCCTCCGGACCGAGTTGCTCCACACTTTCGACCTTATGCGCACCGATGTCAGCATGCATCCGGGTAAAGGCGGACAGGTGGCGTTCCATCGGCGAGTCCTTCAGGAAACCAGGGCCCAGGTTCTTCCCGATCCATGACGTGAGCGTGGCCTCGTCCCCCCCGGCGGTGATGATCGCCGAAAGCGCCTTGAGCCGATCACCCACCGCACCATCGGGCAGCCCTTGCAGTGCCTTCGGTGGTTCCACCACCTGCGGTTCGTAAGTGGGATCGAAGAACATGTGGGCGACCTCCCACGCCATGTCCTGCATACCACGCGCGCCAGCGTTGCTCATCAGCACGACGGTGACGCCTTCATCAGCGTACCAGAGCACATCGGCGAATTGGACGCCGTTGCCACCATTGTGTGTGATCAGGCGTGTGCCACGCGGCGTCTTGAAGATCGCCCAGCCATATCCGTAGTGTGAATCGGATCCCTCACCCTCTTTCACATACGGCGTGAACATCCGCGCGACAGAGGTGCTGTCCAACACCTTGTGCGTGTGCAATGCTTCCACCCAATCGGCCATGTCGTGCGTGGTGCTGAGCAGGCCACCGTTGCAGCGCAGGTGCCAGTATGGGCCATCCACAGCCCAGGGATGGTCGAGCATCGTGCCCCAGCGTTCACCATCCTTCTGGTAGCCCACGGCCAGGTCCATGGTCGACCAGTTGGGGATCAGGTAACCGGTATGCGCGAGGCCTGCAGGTTCCAATAGTTGGTCATGCAGGAACCGTTCGTAGGTCTGTCCGCTCACTTGTTCAACGATGGCTCCCAGGATGCTGTAGCCCACGTTGGAGTAGTCGTAGTCGCTGCCCGGTGCGAACTTCAACGGTGTGCCCATCGCAAGCTTCAGGAACTCATCACGGCCGGTGGGTGCATAGTCATCGCCGATGGCACCCGGAAAACCTGCTGAGTGCGTGAGCAACTGATGCAGGGTGATCGCGGCCTTGTCCGCAGGAACACCGGCGATGTACTTGCTCATCAGGTCCTGCACATCGAGCTTGCCCATCTCCTGCAACTTCAGCACGCAGGCCGCCGTGAACTGTTTGGTGATCGACCCGATGGCATGCACAGTGGTCGGTGTGTTCGGCAGATCCTTCTCTCGATCCCGCAGGCCATAGCCCTTGTCGATCAGTGGCTGACCATCCTTCAGAACGAGCAGGCTTCCGTTGAACCCCGCACCGACACTGCGTTGCATGAACGAGTCGATGCGTGCGACGCTGGGATCCCCGGTGGATGTTGTATTCGCTGGTGGCGGTGCCTCCGGGGAACAGGCGCCCAGGAGGAGAAGCAAGCACAGCGATACCGGATGTGTAGGGCTCATGAGGAAGTATGATGATGTTACCAAGTAAGGGAAGCAACGCCACACGGCCTGTTAATGGATGCTAAATGTGACCGGTCAACTACGGACGGTTACCTGCAACATTTGCAACGAAGATGTCCGCGCACGCCAACAAGCTCATCGCGCAGCGCTGGTTCGCCGCGTTCAATGCGCATGACCTCGAAGCGCTGCTCGCGCTTTACGCCGATACGGCCCAGCACTACAGTCCCAAACTGAAAGTGCGGCAGCCCGTGACGAACGGGCTCATAAAAGGGAAGGACGCGCTCCGCGCTTGGTGGCGCGATGCGTTCGATCGGTTGCCGGACCTGAACTACGAGGTGACCAAGCTGACGAGCGATGATCAACAGGTGTTCATGGAGTACATCCGGCATGTCCAGGGGGACGAAGACCTGCGCGTTGGCGAGGTGCTGGAGATCCGGGACGGGCTGATCATCGCATCACGGGTCTATCACGGGTGAGCGGCGCGCGTCGACCTTTGCGAACATGAGCCGCGGCTTCGTCAGGGAGGATGATCAGGAGGAGGCGCCCTTCATACCGCCACGCGCGCCGTTGCCGGATGGTGTGACCAATTACGTCACGTCCCGGGGCATGGCCCTGCTCATGGAAGAGCGCAAGAGCCTTGAAGCGGAGCGTTCGACGGTGCAACGTTCCGACGAGGTGGCGCGCAGGCACGAACTGGCCGTGATCAACGGGAAGCTCGATCTGCTCAACGAGCGCATCGGCAGTGCGCGCATCGTGGAACCTGGCGATGCACCACCTGATGATGTCCGCTTCGGGACGACGGTCACCTTCAAGTTCCTGAGTGGACCGCAACAGGGTGCTGTGCGCACCTTCACGCTGGTCGGTGTGGACGAGGCCTCGGTCGCGGAGCAGCGTATCGCGTTCACAGCACCCATCGCGCGGGCGCTACTGGGCACACGTGCAGGCGATGTGGCCCCGTTCCATTTGGGGGCGGCCACCCAGCAGTTGGAGGTCCTGTCGATCGCGTGAGGCCGCACACCGCCGGAATTAGCGACCTTCGCGCCCCGTTGGCGACAACGGACACGCATGAAGAAGATCATCGACAGCCGCAAGCTCTTCGGGGCGAACGTGAAAACGGACCTGAAGGAACTCGCCAGTGCCTATAAAGGGCTGATGAAGACCCATCACCCGGACAAGTTCCACGACAACCCGGAACTGAAGCTGCAGGCCGAGGAGACCAGCAAGCACATCATCGACGCATACCACTTCCTGGTCAGCATCCATCCCGAGACCCACGCCCAGGCCACCGAGGAGTACGAACGCGTCACCGGAACGCTCGGCATCGATGAATTCCACTACAAATCGCAGACGTTGCACATCACCTTCGTGGATGGCAGCGCCTATGAGTACTACGACGTGCCGAACAACGTCTACAACAAGTTCCTGAACACCGAGCCCCGCTCGCGGTTCGCGCGTCGGCACATCTTCCACACCTTCGTGCGCCGCCAAGTGAAGAAGCCCACCGCGGTCTGATCCATCCCGCCCTGAGCAATTGCGGAGCGGTACTCCGCAAGTCGCTAAGCGACCGAGGAGTCGAAGGGCTTGTTCACATCGACCGGCGCGTCACGCGCACATACTCCAGGCTCAACCTCGTATTGCCCGGCAGCGGGTCCACGAGTTCCAGCGCCCCGGCTTTGGTGCCGTTCGCACCCACCTTTTCGCCGGTGACCAAGGCACTGTGGCACGCATCGATGTTGATGCGCGGCGCATTGACGCGGGTATGGATGCGGAACTCCGGGTTCCACCAGCCGATGTTGTGCAGGTTCAACTGGCCTCCGAGGTAGCGGATCACCGGCGCGGTCTGTGGGCCGTTCCAATACACGTTCGATAGGTCCACACTGGCCTTCACGGGCATGTTGATGTGGATGGACGCCTTGCGCACTTTGTGCTCCACGTGGAAGTTGGCCATGGTGAAGGATTTCACCACTGGGTTGGTGGCGGGCCGGTTCTCGTTGCCATCCATCGCCGCTGAGAGAAAGAGATCGTGGTCCGCGGCGGCGCCCTCGCTGATGCAATCCGTCATGCGTACGCCCCCGCTGTTCAGCACGGTGTAGGCCTCGGTGGTCGTCGCAGCGCAATAGACGCGGCACTGTTCCAGCACCGTGCTGTTGCTCTGGCTGTTCGTCGCCGTGGCACCGGGCCAATCGCCGCACCGCACGACGATGCCCTTGCGCACCGGGTTGGTCACCAGCACGTTCTGCACGCGCGCCATCAAGCAGAACCGCAGGTCGACGGCGGCCTCGGTCTGGCCGGTGAAGCGGCAGTTCGCCACGGTGCTCCCCAACGTGGCCTTCAGGTCGATCGCCCGGCGACCGCCTTCGATGGCTGCGAAATCACGGATCGTGTACCGGCTCGCTGTCCGGCGCATCGCGCCCTTTTGGTCGGCCACCGCACAGGTGAAGCCGTTCGAGTTCGGCCCCAGGATCAAGCGACTACCCTTCCCATCGATCACGAGCAATGGTGTTTCGGGCAGCACGATGTCCGTGTTGCACTTGTACACCGCTGCCGCCGAGAACGACACGTAGGTCGCATCCTTGGGCAGCTTGGCGAAGAAGCCGGCCACGTTCGCAACGGGCACCACATACTCGGTGGCGAGGAGCCGACCAGCACCCAGCAGCGCGCTGAGCAGGATCATATGGCGGGTTCGTTCCAAGAGGAAGTTGCGTTGCCGTGCGACCAAGCTAAGGCCCATGCTAATTTCACCGGCCTTCACCAACCCGCATGCCGCTCGCACGCACGCTCTCGTACTTCCTCCCCGTCCTGTTCGGGTCCGTTCTTTCAACCCCGGTCCCGGGCCAGACACTGGTCCACAAAGCGGGGTTCGCCGTATGGTTCGTGAATACACCGGACCTCAATTTTCTGGTGAGGCTCGAGGGCGACTCGATCATGCCCACGGACCACCCGACCATCGTGGCGGTGGATGGAACGCCCGTGCAGATCGCGGTGATCGCCACATCGAAGTTTACGATGGCCACCGCGCCCAAAAAAATGCTGGAGGATTTCTTCGCCTACGAGAGCGGCTACATGCGCGAAACGATGAGTAAGGACCTTGCCTTCCATCAGGAGATGCTGCGCCTGGAGAACAAGCAGGACGCCCTGTTCTGGTCGTACGACATGCCCAAGTTGGAGGCAGTGGATCCGGCCCGCGAAGCCACCGGGCACCTCTTCCTGAACACGATATGCAAGGACTACATGATCGGCCTCAACATCGTACTCTTCGCCGAGGATGATCCCAAGAAGCAAAAGGCGCGGCTGCTGCGCATCGCCAACTCATTGACGCTGTCCGATGTGCCGTTCACAGAGGCTATGATCGATGCGATCCACTGACATGTTGGTCCTGGACAACTCCACCTTCACCACGCTCACCACCAACCGGCTGGTATTGCGTGCGCTCACACCCGATGACGTGGAGGCCGTTTTCGCACTACGCTCCGACCCTGTAGCCATGCGCTACGTGCCGCGCCCGCTGGCCACCTCACTGGAGGAGGCCGCGACGCATATCGCCACCATCCTGGAAGCACAGCGCGCCAACACCAGCCTGCAATGGGCTATCACCATCAAGGGCGATCCGACCATGGTGGGCATCATGGGGTTCTGGCGCATGCAGAAGGAACACTACCGGGCGGAGATCGGCTACATGCTGGCGCCCCGGTTCTGGGGAGCGGGCATCATCACCGAGGCGATCGCGGCCGTGGTGGACCACGCCTTCGCGCAACTCGGTTTCCACAGCATCGAGGCCATCATCGATCCCGACAATCCGGCTTCGATGCGCGTGCTGGAAAAGA
>JBDTNF010000049.1:0-10045 GCA_039933875.1 Flavobacteriales bacterium
GCCATCCGCGATGCCACCACCGGCGGTGCGCCCATGAGCCCGAGCATCGCCAAGAAGGTGCTCACGCTCTTCGCGCAGCCGTTCAAGAGGACGGAAGAACTGCAAACTCTCACCGCACGGGAGCACGATGTGCTCTCCCTCATGGTGCGCGGCCACAGCTACAAAATGGCCGCCGCCGAACTCGCCATCGGCGTGGAGACCTTGCGCTTCCACATCAAGAACATCTATGCCAAGCTGCATGTGAACAGCAAAAGCGAAGCGGTGATCAAGGCGTTGCAGAACCGCGTGGTGTAGCTTGCTCGACGATCGCCAGGCAGACCTTGGGAAAGTTCTGTCGAAGCCGCCCCGGCGGGCGCACTCAAAACCAACCTTCGGCGCACCCCGACACACATGAGGAACCGATACTGGACGATCGCCCTGTCGTTGTGCATGGCGCTCACCGCCGTGGCCCAAAAGGATCCAGATTCCCTGCGGTACGCATGGCACGACCGGACAAATCCAGATTCCTTGCGCCTGCAGGCCCTGTACTTTCTGATCATGGAACATGTCCTGTACTCAGATCCGGATAGTGCATATGTACTCGCTGGGATCATGTACAAGGAAGGAGTAGCCTGCTCCCGTATCAAAGCGCAGGCAGAGGCTGTGAACATCCAAGCACTGTCCCGGTACATGTCCGGTGATCCGGCCCAAGCTCTTGAACTCTTCGAACGCAACATGGCGATCCATAGGTCTGCCGGCGATAGTGGCGGAGTAGCCGTTGCCTATTACAACATGGCCATGGTCCACAGGGACCGGGGTGATCTTTCGCAGGCAATGGACTGTGCGTTGAACAGTCTCAAGAAGGAAGAAGCTATAGGACGCACGCGGAATGTCGCCAAATCGCACAACCTGATCGGCGTCATTTATATGACGCTCGAGGACAATGCGAACGCGCTGGACAGTTACCGGAATTCCTTGGCCCTTTGCGAACAGCTCGGTGACAGTGGGCAGGTAGCGGTCGCCCTCATGAACATTGCACAATTGGAGAACCTGTGCGACCGGAATGAGCAAGCGCTGGTGCCTATGGAAAGGGCCATGGCCATCTTCCAACACAAGAGCAATGATCGTGATCTTGCAGCTGCGAACCGGACTTTGGGTCAGATCCTGGAATCCTTGGGCAGAACGGACGAGGCACTGGCGGCCTTTGAACGGGCCCTTGGTTTGCAGGAGAAGCTTGGCGATGTTCGAGATCAAGCACGCTCGTTGGCGAACATAAGCAGCCTGCTCTGCTCGCAAGGACACTACGGTCCGGCGAAAGAGCAAGGGCTGCAAGCGCTCACCTACGCTCGAAAAGCGGAGGATATCAGTGGGGTCGAAGAAGCGGCGGAGTGCCTCTACAATGCCAACAAGGCCTTGGGCTTATCCGCCCAAGCCTTGGAGATGCACGAGCTGATGGCGCAGATGGACGATAGCCTGCACAGCGAAGAGAACGAACGGGGTATCATGCAGGCCAAGTACACCTATGACCTCGATAAGAAGGAAGCCTTGGCCAATGCGGAATTCGAAAGGAGACAGGTCGCGACCCTCCTGGAGCTCGAACGCACACGGTCGCAGCGCATGTTCATATTGCTCGCTGTTCTGTTCATCGCTGCGATTTCCGCGCTGCTCGTGAACCGATATCGCTTGAAGCGACGCCTGCAAGTGGCCCAGCTCCGCACACGGCTGGCACGCGACCTGCATGACGATATCGGAAGTACCCTCAGCAGCATCAATATCCTCAGCAATGTGGTACAAAGACGCGCCGAGGCCATTGGCGATGTCGATACCGCAACTTCACTCGAGAAGATCAGCGAGCGAAGCCATCGGTTGATGCGCGAGATGAGCGACATTGTCTGGAGCGTGGATCCGGGCAAGGACAGCATGGCCGACCTGATCGGGCGTATGCGTGAATTCGGCGTTGGCGTCCTGGAACCGAAGGGTATCGCTTTTCATTTCAACGCTCCGGAAAATGCGGTCGCGCGGGATCTTCCCGTAGATGTGAAGAGGAACCTCTACCTCATCTTCAAAGAGGCTGTCAACAATGCCGCGAAACATGCGGAAGCACGAAGCGTGTTCGCCGAATTGGCAGTGGACGGCCAATCCATACGCGTACAGGTCGATGATGATGGCCGCGGCATGTTGAGCGATGAACGCGCGGCAGGTCTGGCCGGGAACGGGCTGCGCAACATGCGTGAACGAGCGATCGAGATAGGAGCCGCATTCAGCACCGGAGTGAGCGAACATGGTGGTGCACGCGTGGCGGTGGTGCTCTCGTTGGCGTGATGCAACCCTGACCCTTAATAAATAACCGGCATATGTGTAATGGTCCGATCCGGGATCGGTCCACATATGCCTCTTCTGCTCGTTTCATGCGCTGGTTGTCCCGCATCAAAATAATGCGTTGTCAGCCGCCCCACCCCTTCATGGGGGAGGTCAGCGCCATCGGGCTGCTGAGGTTTGCCATATGCTTCGCTCGGACGCCTTCACCCCTGCACCTGATGAACGCAACCTCTCCATAAGGTATTCGGTACCCGGCAGTTCAGCCTTGCTGACGGCTGTGCCAAATACGAAGGCACGAACAAGGAGGTATCGAAGGACCGTACGAACAGCACGATCAACCACCCATCAACCATGACAAGAACGATCGCACTACTTGGCGCCTTGGTTGCCATGGCCCACCCTACCACAGCGCGCGCGCAATGGGAAAGCACAGGCTCTGGGATCTCAGCCTCCCAGCGCACCATATTCAACATATCGGCAGTGGACGAGAATGTACTGTGGGCCATAACGCTCAAGCTGACATCTGGGATCGCATACGAGTTCTGCAGGTCCACCAACGGCGGCACCGATTGGACCGCCGGCCTGCTTCCGGATACCATTGGCAGCTACTATCCACTCTATATCCAAGCGCTCAACGATCAAACGGCATGGGTCGTAATGGTCCGTTTACCGCTCCAGGACAGGGTGCGGCTCTTCAAGACCGACAATGGTGGCACCGACTGGTACGAACGCACGGGTGATTTCAACGTGCCGGACGCTGGTTTCGCAGCGCTTCATTTCTTCAATTCCGATGAAGGTATCGCCTTCGGCAGCCCCGGCACGGGCGATGCATCTGTTGATTCACTGCGCATCTACCGCACGGTGGATGGTGGCGATGATTGGACCCGCATACCAGTAAGCGCCCTTCCGCCTCCACTGGCCGGTGAAGGGGTGTGGGTATATGGTGCAAATAGCTACGAGGCGAAGGGCGATACGCTGTGGTTCGTCACCAGGGCATCGAGGGTGTTCAGGTCCACAGATCGAGGCGCGACGTGGGAAGCGTTCGATGTGGGCATAAGCGGCAACGCGAATTCTCCAGGGCTTTCATCCGTTGCATTCCAGAACCACATGCAAGGCATCGCCACCAGCTATTCGCCCAGCCAGGCCGCCACCACGGCCGATGGAGGTGAGACCTGGACGCCGATCGCCATCCCTTCCACACCGCTCGCGGCGGACATCGAATACATACCCGGCACCGTTGCCACCTACATCGTTCACCAGGATTGGTTCGACGGGTCATTCACGACCAACAAATTCTTGAGGACCCGCAATGGCGGCGATACATGGGATACGCTGACGTTCTCGCCCGCCATAAAAGTGGTCAAGTTCCTTTCCGCCTCGATCGGCTTCGGCGGCAGTAAGATCATTCTCCCCGACAGTGGCGGAGTGTACAAGTGGACCGGGGACATCGCCGCCTCCGTGCATGACGTTGTGCAGAGCGATCCGGCGTTGGAGCTCTTTCCGAATCCCGCGCTGGGCCAAGTGACCGTGCGCTTG
The DNA here is from genome assembly GCA_039933875.1 of Flavobacteriales bacterium. GTDB lineage: Bacteria > Bacteroidota > Bacteroidia > Flavobacteriales_F > PHOS-HE28 > PHOS-HE28. Next base: position 3,835 of record JBDTNF010000049.1, read on the forward strand.
CCGGAACACACGCCTTTACCAGCGGTGTTGACCTTGGAGCTGTTCAATGGCCTTGGTCAAGCCGTGAAGCGGGTCCCCCTTCGTTCAAGGCTGACCGACATCCAACTGGACGACCTATCGAGCGGACCGTATTTCTACCAACTACAAGACGGAGAACAAGTGCTGCGAGCGGGTATACTGATGAAAGAGTGACCGCTCTTGCGATGCGCCGTCGGATCGGATGTCAACACGAACAGCCAACGCGTGGTTCGAACGAATTCCACAAGTGCGGCTTACAGCGAAGTTCGAGGAAAACTTCTCGCTCCATATCCGCCGCAGAGCGACGATCATTTCGGGGTTCAGCCTGTTCACGACCTCCGCATGGTGCGGCGCAGTACTTCCCACCCTTTCATGGGGTTTGCCATGCACTGTGTTCGATGAACGTTTGCCTCGTCGAACAACCACACCATCACCCATCCCATGAAAACACGAATACTTCTTGTTTGCGCACTGCTGCTGACCACCTGCTTGGTCTCGGCACAATCCAAGCGGGCCTCACGCTCGCCTTTTCTCGCGTTCCCCAGAGCCGCCCACGAGGCGGGCATTGAGCGCGGTACGGCACCGCCAAATGACAACTGTGCCGACGCGCAGTTGCTAACAGTAACGTCGGATTGCAGCGCACCGATAGCTGGGAACAATGCGGAAGCGACCACGGATGGCGTGGACAACCTGTGTGATGATCCGGGGGCGGATCTGTTGGATGTCTGGTACACCTTCAATTCAAGCACCGAGGATACTGTGGCCATAACGCTGGCGAACGGACCGGACATGGAAGATTGGGCCTTCGTGCTCTACGACGGATGCGCCGGCACGGAAGTCTATTGTGTGATCGTTCCGTTCTCGGCTTTGAACGTGCCCGTTTCACCGGACACGGACTATTGGTTGAGGGTCTACTCCAACCCCACCTATGGCGTGGGCGGATCCTTCACCATTTGTGTTTCCACACCGGTGGCAGTGATCCCGCCGCCAACGAACGACGAGTGCTCCGGAGCCGTGCCGCAAGCTGTAGCGATCGGGAACACTGTGACCTTTCAGGGCGACAACAGCGGTGCCACGGATACCGAAGGATTGGGCCAGGGAAGTGCGTGGGAGGCCTTCACGCTTTCGGAAAGCGCGGATATCACGATCGACTACTGTGGCACCGCACCGGCGTTCCCGAATTTCTTCGTGGTCCTGTTCCCGGGTTGTCCGTTGGTCGGCGGCATCTATCCTGGTTCGTACAACAGCACGGCCTGTACCGATGGCAACTGGTCGATGTGCTTTACGGGGCTGTCGGTTGGCACCTATTACTATCCGGTCATGGCCGGGGTGTTATCCACCGGCCCTTACACGCTGAATGTTACCGCCGAACCGGTGGGCACAAATTCGGTGAGCAATGACGAGTGCGCCGGTGCCGTTCCCCTCACTTCCTATACGTGGTGCAACCCCCAGACCTTCACGAATGGCTGCGCATCGCAATCGCTGCCTGCTGTGGATTGCGGCTTTGGTGTTGGTGCGGCGAACGATGATGTCTGGTACAGCTTCACCGCAACGGCTCCGGAAATGACCATCGGTGGCATCCCCAATGGCACGATGGATATCGCGATGGAACTGTTCTCGGGCACTTGCGGATCGCTCACGTCCATTGATTGTGCCGATGTCCTGGGATCGGGGGGCACGGATACCCTGGTCACCAGTGGACTCACGGTGGGTAACACGTACTATCTGCGGGTGTATGACTTCAGGCTCCAATACGCCTTCCTGGATCCCACCTACCAGCTCTGCTTGGTGGAAGGCAGCAATATCAACCTTAGCGTAGGGGAGGCCATCGCGGAGAATGTTTCGGCATTGTTCCCCAACCCGACAACTGGCGACTTCAGAGTGCAGGTGGATCCGCGTGTGACACAGGTGAACATCCGGGTGATCGACGCGACCGGTCGCACAGTGTTCGTGCTCAATGAGCGCAACGCACTGAGCGGCACAGTGCACGTGCATGCCGCAGGAAAACTGGCCCCCGGCCTCTACACCGTACGTGTGAACGAGGGCCGTACGTTGAGCGATACGCGGTTGATCATCGAGTAGGGCGCTGCCCTCTCCTTCAAGAGCCCCCCGGACCGGACGTCCGGGGGGCTCTGCGTTCCGTATTCATGTGCGTTGGGAGCACCTACCAATTCATGGGGTTTTCCGGGCTGCACATCACGCGGAGATTTGTTCCGTCCACCGTCGCCAACAAATGGTTGGTCCGTGGGTACTCTGAACGCCAATGCACCCGAACCATGAACCATCAACTCCTTACCATCATGTACGGCAGCCTCTTAGCCACCTCCGTGTGCGCACAAACCGCGAGCGATCTACGACCCACCACGAATTGGCTGGGTGCGCACCAACAATGCTTTGGGCCGAACGCTTGCGCGAGCTGGTTGCTGGATCAGATGAACGACAGCGTTGAACTGTACGTGACCACCGACCATTCACTTGTACTAGTGGACCGGGCATTGTTCAACAGCACGGATAATGCGACCGCATACCTGCACAAGGGCTTGCTCGGTCTTGCGGGGACGCACCTTGTATTGATCGGCGATGTGGTGTATGTGAACGATTCCCTGATGCGCGGCGACTATGAAGGGCTGGTTGGCGGCATGCCGGTTTCCATGACACAATTCGTGCAAGAGCGGAACGGGGTTCCACTAGCGGTGGTCCAGGTGATCACCCGGAAACAGGGGTCAGCGCCGCTGTGCCAGGAGAGTGCGTTGGCCATTGCGCTCGGAGCGATCGCAACGCATCCGTTGGAGACCATCGCCGCACCCGCACGCGCGACCGCGCGACGCTAGATCTTGTCGTTTCAGCGCCGCCAGGAACCGTAGTGTCCGGCACACGTGGCCATCAACCTCGAACAAAGTACATCTCCATCTCGCCCTTCCCCTTCGCCTGCACTTTTCCGCGCGGAGTGAACGAGAGACCTGCTTCGCCCTTCACCAGTGCATACGTCGCCTCACTGATGTTCACCTGTCCCACTTCACCGGAGGACTCCATGCGCGAGGCCGTATTCACCGTATCGCCCCAGATGTCGTATTGGAATTTCTTCACGCCTACGATGCCTGCGACCACCGGGCCGGTGTGCATGCCGATGCGGATCTCGAAGTAGGGGAGACCTGCTGCGATCTTGTGCGCTTTGCCTTCGGCGATGAAGTCGCGCATCTCCAGCGCTGCTTTGATGACATCGGTGGCATGCGTGGTGTTGGGTGTGGGCAATCCGCCAGCGGCCATGTACGCATCACCAATGGTCTTGATCTTCTCGATGCCGTATTTGCCGGTGATGTGGTCGAAGGCACTGAAACACTCGTTGAGGTCGCGCACCAATTGCGCGGGTGTTACCACTTCGCTCATGGCCGTGAAGCCCTTGAAGTCCGTGAAGAGCACGGTGACCTGATCGATGTGAACGGCTTCGGCCGATCCCTTCGCCTTCAATTCATCCGCGACTTCTTCCGGCAGGATGTTCAGCAGCAGTTCCTCGCTGCGCTTCTTCTCCTTGTTGATGCGATTCCGTTGCACGAAGAAGACCCCGGCCAGTAGCACCATCAACCCGAAGCCGCCGATGAAGGCGTTGCGTTGCACGTTCTTGCGGCGGAGTTCCTCGGCGGCCACAGCGTCCTTCTTCTCCTGCTCCGCGTTCAACAAGGCCTCTTTCTTGTCGTAGTCGTACTGGAATTTCTGGCTCATCACCTCCTGTTGGTTCTCCGCGCTAAGCACACTGTCACGCATGGTGATGAAGAGTTCGTGCATGGCCAATGCTTCACTGTCATCGCCCATGGCTTTGCGCACCAAATACAACAACTCAGCAGCCTCGCGGATGAGGGAAGCCCCGCCTACCTCGTTGGCGACGGACAACGCTCTTGTTCCGTATGAGAGGGCATCGGATAAACGGCCTTGGGTAAAGTAGGATCGACCGATCGTCGCAAGACCGGTGGATATGCTCATCGGATCCTTCTGCTCCTCGGCCATGTGCAGACTACGGGTCAAGAATTCCATGGCCTTTTTCTGATCACCCAGCATCAAATGGACGGTACCGATGCTCCCCAATCCCATCATGGCGACCCGCTCATCTCCGATCTCCTGGGCCATCGCTACGCTCTTGGTGAATTCCTCGAGGGCGAGTTGAAGTTCCCCGGTTTCCTTGTGCGCATCCGCCATGCAGGTATATGCCTCACCGGCGCATTGCTTATCGCCGATGGCTTCGGCTACGACCAATCGCTTATGGTAGAAGTCCATGGCCTGGGCGTACTCGCCTTGCTCAGCGTAGATGATGCCGATGTTCCCCAATGTTCTGGCGACCGTTGAACTGTCCTTGAGCGCTTCGGCGATCCGCAGACCGCTGGTGAGGTATTCAACGCCATGTGCGAGATCGCCTCGGCTCACCGCCACATTTCCCCGGTTGTTCAGGACGCGGGCGAGGTTGCGTTGATCCCCGAGTTGTTCGAACAAGCGTTCCGCCAGGATGTAGCAACTGTCGGCCTTGGTCTTTTCCCCCAGATCCTCATAGCAGATCCCCAGCATGTTCAACGCTTTGCCCGTTTGCGTCCTGAGCCCCTTCTTTTCCGCGAAGGCGAGTTGGAGTTTCGCATAGTGCGATGCGCTATCCGGCCCAGACCCCTCGAAGATCATGCGCATGATGCTGCCTATCGCTTGGGCTCTGATCGTGTCGGGCCGCGATGTATCGTTCCAAACGGCGCGGAGCGAGTCCATGTCGGCCTCGCCCCTTGTCGCGTGCGGTAGCGCTAACACCAAGACCATGACAAGAAGGTATGTGCCTGTGGCGCTCATGGACCCATGTCAAGAAACGAAATACATCTCCATCTCGCCTTTCCCCTTCGCCTGCACTTTTCCACGCGGAGTGAATGAAAGTTGGCCTTCACTCTTCACCAGTGCATACGTGCTCTCACTGATGTTCACTTGTCCAACCTCACCGGATGATTCCATGCGGCTCGCCGTATTCACCGTGTCGCCCCAGATGTCGTACTGGAACTTCTTCACACCCACGATACCTGCCACCACAGGGCCGGTGTGTATACCGATGCGGATCTCGAAGTAGGGGAGGCCCGCGGCGATCTTGCGCGCTTTGCCTTCGGCGATGAAGTCGCGCATATCCAGCGCGGCTTTGATCACATCGGTGGCATGCGTGGTGTTGGGTGTTGGCAAACCTCCAGCGGCCATGTATGCATCGCCGATGGTCTTGATCTTTTCGATGCCGTATTTGCCGGTGATGTGGTCGAAGGCACTGAAGCACTCATTGAGGTCGCGCACCAGTTGTGCGGGTGTTACGACTTCGCTCATGGCCGTGAAGCCCTTGAAGTCCGTGAAGAGCACGGTGACCTGATCGATGTGAACGGCTTCGGCTTCGCCCTTCGCCTTCAGTTCGTCGGCCAACTCTTGTGGAAGGATGTTCAGCAGCAGCGCCTCGGATCGGTCCTTCTCCACTTGCAAAGCGGCCTTTGAACGGCGCACCAAGCGCAGGCGGCTGTACACGCCACCAGCGAGCAACAGGATTCCGAACGACGAGCCCAAGAGCAGGTTGCGCGTGCGGTTCTTTTGCCGCACTTCCTCCGCGTGCGCTTCCGCGACGGTGCGCTTCTCCTGGTCCTGCAACAAGCTGTCGGCCACCAGCACTTTGCTGAACTCCATCTGCAGGAGCTTCTTGCCGGTCTCCTGTGCCTTCAGCGAATCCGTGATCACATTGAGCTGCTCCAGTTGGGCCAGCGCGTCGGCGAAGCGACCCTTGGCCTTGTATGCCGTGTACAGGCATTGACAGGCTGCGTATTGTCCGTTCAGTTCCTCCAACTCCCGGGCGATGGCCAAGCCCTGCTCGCAATACTCCACGGCCCTTTCGGACTCGCCCATTTTCAGGTGCAGCATCCCGATGTTGTTCAGTTGTGCGGTGACGCCACGCTCGCCCAGCTCCTGCCGTAAGCGCAGGCTGCGTTCATAGAGCGCAAGGGCCTCCGGGTATTTGTTGCGCTCCGCATGCACATCAGCGATACTGCCGTACAGCACGGCGAGCGCGGACTTCGCACCGATCTTCTCGAAGATCAGCCGTGCGCGGTCGTACTCCTCCAATGCGCGCGCCCCGTTGCCTTGTTCGGCATGGATGGTCCCGAAGCTCATGTGCGAGATACCGATCGCCCGTTCGTTCCCGAGC
>JBDTNF010000050.1:0-56149 GCA_039933875.1 Flavobacteriales bacterium
AGTACTTCCCGCTCTTCGGCTTCTGCCACTTGCCGTTGATGAAGAGCTCGTATTGCGAGGAGATCTTGATGTGGTCCTTGGACTCGGGGGCGGGGGCGAGTTGCCAGTCGATCTTTTTGGTCTTGGTGGCCATGCTTTGTTCGCCGCAGCTGAGTTAGCGAAGGCGAGGCGCGAAGATAGAAGAGCCGACCTCGTTCACTTACTTCGTCGCATGGAGTTGGTGGAACGCACGATCGATCGCTATGTGTCGCTCTCGGAGGAAGAGTGGTCGCGCATACGGCCGCTTTGGCGCGAACACGCCTTCGGCCGCGGTTCGAGCATTTGTGCCAGTGGACAGGTGGAGCAGCGCTTCTACATCGTGCAGAGCGGTGTGCAGAAACTCTCGTTCGCGCACGACGGGCAGGATATCTGCGTGGGCTTCGCTTACAACGGCAGCTGGTCCGGTGAGTTCGTCTCGTTCGTCACGCGCAAGCCCGCGCGCTTTGATGTGATGGCCATCACGGACAGCGTGCTGCTCGGCATCCATTACGATGATCTTCAACTGCTCTATCGCGAAATGCCCGCGATGGAACGTTTCGGCCGATTGATCCTGGAGCAGTTGCTCACGGGTCGCGCTGAGCGGGAGATCGAGCAGTTGAGCCTGAGCGCCGAACAACGCTACGATCGACTGGTGGCGCGCAGCCCGCAGTTGCTGCAACTGGTGCAACAAAAGGATATCGCGAGCTATCTCCGCATGACCCCGGAGACCTTCAGCCGTTTGCGGCGCAAGCGCTGATCGGAATTGATCTGCATCAAGTGTCTCTGTGTACCTGCGGTCCTTCCTTCGCAGCGGAGAAAGACAGCACCATGAGAACGGACCAACTGATCGAGGAACTCACCACCGCCCTGCGCGCGCAGATCGCACGCGCGCAATGGTTCGCTCAACTTCCTGCCGATGCGCTGTTGAAGCGGCCAGCACCGGAGAAGTGGAACACGCTGGAGGTCTTCGAACATATGAACCTGAGCAGCGGCGTCTACCTGAAGGGTCTCGAGAAGGTCTTCGAGGAAAGCGCTGCATCGCTCCCTGCGAACCCTGAATTCCATCCCAGCATGTTGGGCGACTACTTCACCAAGGCCATGCAACCCAAGCCGGACGGTCGCATCAGCTGGCGCATGAAGACGATGAGGATGTTCGACCCGGGCCGACAGCACGGTGCATCATCGGAGAGCATCGCGCGTTTCATTTCCATGTGCCAGCACTTCCTCAAGCTGCTTCAGCAGGCACGTTCCACGGACCTCAACCGGATGAAGGTGGCCAGTTCGCTCGGACCGATCATCCGCTTCAAGGCAGGTGATGCGTTCCGCTTTCCGATCGCGCACCACTGGCGGCACTTGCTGCAGGCGGAACGGTTGGTGGGGTGAACGCCTCGAGCAGGCCACCACTTGCACGCCAGCAACGCCAACTGCACGCCGTGGCAGCTCAAGTGGTCCGCGCGGCCCAGCGGCTGGGAACTCAATACCCCCGGCCAACTACTTGCTTGGATCGCCCAGATCCCCCAGCGAGCGCACCAGGCCGCGCGCGCCGAGCAGGCCCATCGCCATGATGAAGCAGGTGGCCAGCACCAGCACGAAGAGCAGACCCATGCCCACTTCGGGCATGCGCAAATGTTCGGGTAGCGAGAGGTAGAGCAGGATGCTGATCAAGCCGCGTGGGGTGATGTAGAGCAGGGGCTGTAGGTCCAGGCGCACGGCCAACTTCAGGAAGAGCGCACGCAGCAAGTAGGTGACCACCAATAGGGCGGCGCCGAGGATGAGGACCTCCCGCTGTACTACTTCGGCAACCACCACCGAATAGCCGAACAGCACGAAGAAGAAGGTGCGGATCAGGAATGCGCTCTCGCTCGATAGCGAATGGAACTGCTCGATGTCCTTGCTGAAATCAGTGTACATGAAGCGCCGCTTGAACCATGCGAAGGGCAGCTGATGGGCATTGGCCAGGAACATCCCGAAGGCCAGCACCACCACCAGCGAGGACAGATGGAACTGCTTGCCCACACCGTACACCATTACGAGGATCGCGAGAATGAGGAAGAACTTCACGTGGTGCTTGATGCGGCCGAGCAACCATAGCAAGGCCATGGAGAAGACCGCGCTCAACGCCAGTACACCGAAGATCTCCAGGCCCAGACCACCAAAGGCCTGCATGCCGAACGTGGTGTTGGTCACGATGAAATTGAACAGGATGATCCCCAGGATATCGGAGAAGGTGGACTCATACACGACGAACTCCTTGCGATCAGCGGGTAGTCCGCTGGCCGATGGAATGGCCACCGCCGAACTGATCACACTGAGCGGCACCGCATTGGCTATACACGTGAGCACCGCCGCATCCGTGAGGTAGTGCAACACCGCTGCGATCCCCGCGGTGGTGAGCAACAGGAGGAAGAGCGCCGTTGCGAACGCCTTGCGGATCATGGGGCGCTTGCTGCGCTCGTATTCCAATTCCAGCGCGCCCTCGAAAACAATGAGGATCAACCCGATATTCCCGAGGGTGGGCAGCACCATGGCCACCTGCGGAAAACTGTGTCCCCACGCATCGGCAAGTGCCCGAATGCCAATGCCAAGGGCCAGCAGCAGGAGCACCGAAGGCAATCGGGTGCGCTTGGCAAAGAGGTCGAACAGGTAGCTGAAGATGACCAGCCCGCTGAGGAAGATGAGAATGGTGTAAGCGTTCATCCGGCGCCTAAGTTGGAGAACAACACGCCGAAGAGCGCGAACCCGTGCAGTTTATCACGAAGGATGGATGAATGAATGGGTGGTGAACGGGGAGCCAGCTGCATAGGTCGGTCGGTGCGGCCCACATGACGATCACGGATACCGAACCAGCACCTCCTCCAGCGCCTTGCGCCGCAGATCCGGCACTTCACAATTCTCCGCAGGGAAGCCGATGGGGATCAAGAGATAGGCACGCTCGTTCTCCGGCCGTTGGAGCAGCCGTGCCAGGAAGTTCATCGGGCTCGGCGTATGCGTGAGCGCGACCAGTCCCGCATTGCGCACGGCCGCGAGCAGAAAGCCACAGGCAATGCCGACGCTTTCTTCGACGTAGTAGTTCTTTCGCCGCGAGCCATCGGGTTTCTGCTCATGCACTTGTTTGAAAACCACGATCAGGCATGGGGCAACATCGAGGAACTCCTTATCCGCGTCCGTGCCGAGGGGAGCCAGATCCTCCAACCATTCCTTCGGCATGCGCCCGTTGTAATTCTCGCGCTCCTCCTCTTCGGCCGCTTCGCGGATCTGGTGCTTCAGTTCCGGATCCGTCACCACGCAGAAGGTCCATGGTTGCTTGTGCGCTCCACTCGGTGCCGTGCTGGCGGTGCGGATCACGTTGTCGATCACATCTTGCGGCACGGGGTCACTGCTGAAGTGCCGCACGCTCCGGCGCTCAGCCATCAACTCCAGGAATTGCGCGGAGCGTTGAAGGCTTGTCGCAGCATCCGGCCGCTCGGGTCGATAGGCGATCGTCTTGGGAGATGGTGCGTTGTCCATGTGACTGAAGATCACGATTTAGCGCGCCCGAGGCAACGAACCCCTACTTGCCCGCCAGCAATACCAACTGACCGCGGTGGTAGGCCAGGTGGCTCATGCGGCTCAGCAGCACGTTCAACCGGTTGCGGTGCGGTTCCTTCGGGAAGTCTTCCGCCGAAATGCTCGCATGCCGTGTGAACCATTCTTCAGCCGGAAGCCCCTTGATGTGGTCCATCAAGGTGTCGTTCACCTTCTTCCATTGCGCACGGAGTTCCGCCGCCGAAGGCAGGTCGGCCACCACCTTGTCCGCTTCGTCAACGAAGGGCTTGTTCAACTCGGGATGCATGGCTTCCTGAAAGCGGAGCAGTGGTAGCATCCTGTCATGCACCGCGGTGAGGTGACCGAGAAGATAGATGCCACGGTTGCGCGAAGGGGCGACCTCTTGCATCAGTTGCTCGTCGGTGAGCTTTGCCAGTAGCGCGTTGGTGGCCTTCAGCTCATTGCTCCAGGCGTCCACCGCCATTCTCACGAAAAGTCCTTGTGGGTCGTTCATCGCTTTGTTCGTCGCGGACAATGTACACCACCCTCACCGTGGGATCGACCTCACCGGTATCCCAGTTGCTTGTTCACTGGAGCGGAGAGGTACATCCGCTCGAGCTTCTGGAAATGGCTCATGGCAACATCGCTAACGCGGCCACGAACCCACTGCCGGTGCCGAAAAGTAGAACCACACGAAAGGACAACGCTCCGATCAGGGCAGCACCACCACACGCTGATGCTGCGCGTTCAGGTACACACCCTGCGCCGCACTGTCGTCGATGCGCCGACCGAACAGATCCATCACCGGCCGACGATCGATGACGGAGGTCGGTGTGACCGTAACGATACCGGTGGTGAAGCAGGGGCTCGCGACGATCCGCACGTTGTCCAGCCACCAGCCATCGCCGGGGCCATAGGCCTGCAGGATGAGCTGTGCGGTGCCGAAGGCGCCACCCTCGCCAGGTGTGATGCACCCCACATCGGTGATGATGGTGCGCTGTTCGCCGAGAGAGATGCTCTCGTCCTTGATGACCTCGGTCGGCAAGGCGATGTTGATGCCGTAACGCACCTGCAGGTGTTCGTTGCCGCCTTCCATCCCCTGGTGATCGATGATGATGCTGTCGACCTGCATGGGTTGCAGCGCGATCATCCCGAGGACCACCATCGCATCGCCCGGTGTGCTGGTCCAACCATGGGTCTCCACCACGCTGTCGCCATCACCCTTGGGATGTGGGCATGGGTTCATGTCGATCCACGTGGCACTGGTACCGATGAGGGCCGCACCGGTCGCGATGGGCGAGTTGCAGGCCGAGCAGCCGGTGGCGCAGTTGAGCCATTCCGAGCAGGACGCCTCGCCAAGACCCGGCCAGCCGTAGTAGAGCGATTGCGCCGAAAGGGAGAACGAGGCGAGCAGGAAGATCGGCGTGAGAAGACGCATGTTCAACAAGGAGGGCCGTTTTTCGGGGCGCGAAGTTCCGGTTTCGTGAGGACGCGGCAATGCGTGCGCATGTGCCGCCCCCTGCCATAGGAAGCGAGGGACTGTGATCCCAACGGGGATCGACCGGGTTAAAGCGCAGGCGCCCGATCCACAGGAAGGGCTGAACCCCGCGCGCAGCACGACGCACGATCGGGAGGAACATTGGGATCCTTGCGACCCATACTTCGGTGCGTTCCCACTAGTGCTTCACGAACCGGGCGGCACGTTCATCGGCGCCACCGTAGAACACCAGCACGTAAGCACCCGCTGGCAACGTCGAAACGTCCACTCCACCGCTGCGTTGCTGGGGAATACGCATCACCACACGACCTGTGGCGTCCATGATGCGCATCGGTGCGCCCGCACCGACCGTTCCGTTGATGAAGAGGACATCGCTGCATGGGTTGGGATAAAGCGTGATCGCCTCACCCGTCGCACCGCGCCACACCGCCACGATGTTCGATCGTTGCTCTGTGCCATCGAAGTCGGTCTGTCGCAACCGGTAGTATGACAGACCCGTGAGCGGAGAGGGATCGGGGAACGCGTAGTGCCGTTCGCCCTGCGACGTACCTGCACCATCCACTTCTCCCACATCGGTGAACAACCATCCATCGGCACTGCGCTCGACGGTGAAGTAGTCGTTGTTGCTCTCACTCGCCGTGGTCCAGGCGCACTGCACGACGCTGCCCTCCGGTACCGCAGTGAAGCCCAGCAGCTCGATGGGCAGTGCAGCGAAGCCCTGCGTGAGCGCCCACACCAGGCCGAAGGAAGTGGTGGATGCGGTGGTCACCGTGTTGCCCACGGTGTTCGCGACCCCACTGGGCGGTTGCGACCATTGCACGCCATCGAAATGTTGCGCTTGCAGCGTCGCCTCGACGATGGTGTTCGTGCCCACGCTCCATTCGGCATCGCGGTAGGTGAAGGTGAGCCCGGCGGTCGGCGCGGTGGTGTATCCAACATCAGCAATGAGCCAATACCGATCGACCACGTTCGGTGCGTTCTCGAAGCCGATCGCGTCGGTGAGTGCGTTCAGTCCTGCTGGCAATGGCCGGTTGTTGGGTGTGGCGAACGGATCCGTCGGATAGGTGGAGAGAATGAACGAGCCCGCACCTGAACCTGCGGATGTGATGTCCAACGTCACGGGCAGATAGACCGATCCCGTTCCGAAGGGCACGACATACACACCGGCGCTCGTACCGATCCTCCACTCCACTTCGCCATAGCCGCTGAGCGGGACCGATTCGCTGACGAGCTGGCCGTTGATCCGTGTGATCGCTCCTGCCCCAGCGTTGTTCACCACAAGCCGGTTCGCATTCAACTGGACGATCGCATTGTTCACCGCCAGCACACCCGATGGCGATGGGTTGGTCCCACCCACGAGGGCATCCTGTTGCAGTGTGAGTGTGGTGCATTGCAGATCAAGGTCATCGAACGCGGTGATGGACGTGCCGCCGACGCTCTGCGCCATGCCGTTCATGATCACCGTGCCTTGCGAAGCACCGAAGAGAGCGTTGCCGCTGTTGTTGGTGAGATCGCCGCTCAGGTCGATGAGGCCGTTGTTGGTGCATGTGGCGCCAGGGTTGGCAAGCAGTGTTCCCTGCACCGTGACCTGCGTGCCGGGCTGTATGGTGATAGCCGCACCGTTGTCGGTGAGCAGTTGTGCGCCCGCTGTATGCGCGGATGCGACCACGAGGAGCAGCGCACGCCTCATTGCTCGTAGGTGATGAGGATCTTGCAGGCCTTGCCGAGGATGTTCGCCGAATTGCCCACGGCATTGTAAACACCGACGTTGGTGGTGTTGACCGTGAAGTAGAATTCATTGCCCGCGAACGCCGTGTATCCGTGCGGCAGCCAGTTCCCCGGCGCATACTCCACCAGCACCGTGACCGATAGGATCTTGCTACCCACAAGGCCGTGTGGGATGTTCACCCCGGCGCCTTGCGTGGCCGGCGTCGTTCCGGTGAGCTTGAGCATCTTGATCGCCGGCGCGTTCGCGCCGAGCATGGTATAGCCGTTCACCTCCAACTCGGCGAGCGGCGCAGTGACACCGATGCCCACTTTCACCGCATTGGCACCCGTGCCGCCCAGCACCAGGCTGTTGCTGCTGCTCACCGCGGCGCTGTAACCGATGGCTGTGGCGTTCGTCAGGTTCGCCACCGTGCCCGCCCCCCAACCGATGTACGTGTTGTTGGACCCGGTCGCATTGTTGTACCCCGCGTGGTAGCCGTAGAACGTGTTGTTATCGCCCGATGTGGAGTTGAAGCCCGCACGCGAACCACCCACCGTGTTCTGATCGCCGGTGAGCGAAAAGCCCGCTGCACGACCGAGTAGCACGTTGTCCGTGCCAGCGGCGCTGTTCTGGCCCGACGCTGTTCCGAGAAAGGTGTTGTCGGCACCACTGGTGTTCGCCTGCCCGCTCCACGACCCGATAAAGGTGTTGCTGCTGCTCATGGTCGCACGACCGGCGAGGTAGCCCATGAAGGTGTTGTCGTTGCCGCTCACGTTGAATTGTCCCGCCTGGTACCCGTAGATGGTGTTCTGGTTACCGTTCATATTGAAGAGGCCTGAAATGGTGCCTGTGAACGTATTGAAGCTACCCGTCGTGTTGTTCAATCCACACCCCGCGCCAACGAAGGTGTTGAACTGACCGGTCGTGGTATACCCTCCGGCCGATGAGCCGATGAACGTGGACGAACCGCTGCTCGCCCCCGTGTACCCCGCTACGGAGCCCACGAACGTGTTCCCGAAAATGCCCGGACCGGTGGCAAGCCTTCCAGCCCAGGCACCGACATACACATTGTCCGTTCCCCCGGTGAAGCCTTCGCCCGCTTTGGAGCCCAGGAAGGTGTTCCACGCGGCGTCCAGCATTCCGCGTCCGCTGTTGTCGCCGACCAGCGTGTTCTCGAAACCGGTGCTCATCACGACCCCGGCGGAATCCCCGAGGGCCACATTGCGCGAACCCGTGGTGAGCGCAGAACCGGCGCGCGAACCGAGCGATACGTTCTCCTTGACGTTATCGATCCGCCCCGATGGGATGTTGTTCACCCGGAAACTGAACGGCACGTTGTCCGTCGTTCCCACGAAGTGCGCAGCGATGTTCGTTCCCGCATTGCCCGTCGTGCTCCATCCGTTCGCGGCCGAGGCCAGGGGCACCCATGCCGCCCCATCGAAATAGTAGAACGCGTTCAGCGATGAATCAAAGACCAGGAGGCCGGTGGCGGGCGAAGCGATCGCCGTGCGCTGTGCGGTGGTCATCCGCGGCATCAGCAGGCCCTTGTTCGTGCTGGTGAGGTCCAACAGCGCACTGGCGTGCGGCGCCGGGTTGTTGATGCCGACACCACCCTGGCTGAAAGCAAGATGCACCGGGCAACCCAGCAGGACCAGGAAGAGCGAACGTCGTACGCGGAGGAGCATTCGTGGAAGTTTGGGCAAGTTCAACGCCGGGCGACCCCGCGCGCATCGTTCGGTTTACCCAATGGTCGGTGGTTTTTCAAGCGGTGCGCCGGCCCGTGGAAGGATCCGATCGATCGAGCGGTCGTCCGTTGATCCGGCGGTCGCGGCCACACGGAACGGAGACCTACTTTGGTCCAATGCGCAGGATGCTCTGTGGTCTTCTCGTTCTGGCCCCGGCTCATGGATACGCCCAGGACGCCAGCCTGATCCCGAAGGACCTGAAGCGGTTGGAGGTGGCCACCACGGATCCCGAGCGGGTCGTGTTGCTCAACAGGATCTGTTTCAACTACGCCGACAAGGATCCAGCGAAAGGCCTTGGCTATGGCCAGCGTGGTCTGGCATTGGCCACGCGCATCGTCAGCGAGCAAGGCATGGCCGAAGCGCGGTCGCGAATGGGCTACTGTTACATACGCCTAAGCGAATTCGCCAGGGCCGACAGCATCAGCGCGCTCGCCGTGGAAGGCTTCGAGCGGCTCGGGGATCGCTGCAACAGGGCCCTTACCCTGATGAACCTCGGGCTGAGCAGGGAGATGCGCCATGACGAGGCCGGCGCGGTCGAGTTCTTCCAGAAGGCACTGAAGGAAGGTGAAGCCTGTTCGAACTCAGCGCAACAAGCCGCACTGCTCTATTCCATGGGTGGTCCGTACGAACGCATGGGCCGTTTCCCCGAAGCATTGCACTACTACACGGCTTCGTACGCGCTCGATAGCGCCCGCCAGGACAGCGCGCGGCTCGCCAAGGACCATATCGCCATCGCCAATGTGCACGGTGCGCTGAACGACATCGACGCGGCGATGGATCACTACAAACTGTCCATCCGCTGCTCCCAGGCGATCGGCGATACACTCGTGGTCGGTTACGTGTGGTACAACTGCGCGGAGATCGAGAAGATGCGCGGCGACGCGACACGAGCGGTGGACTATGGCGAGCGGGCCGTGGCCGTTTTCGAGCAACTGCATCGACGCGCCGAGTTGCTGCATGCGGAAGTGTTCCTCGGCGCCTTGTACCAGGACGCGGGGCGTGCATCGGACGCCCGACACGTCCTGGAACATGCCATCGCGATCGGGAACGAACTCGGAGCGAAGGAGGAACGGATGCATGCCCTGCGAACGTTGGCCGATGTAAGCAGGGCCCAGGGCGATCCGATACGCGCGCTCACCTATTTCGAGGCCTACATCGCCCTGAAGGATTCGCTCGATGGCGATGCGCAGCAGGCGCGTGTGGCGGAACTCACGGCGAAGTACGAATCGGAGAAGAAGGACAAGGAACTCGCCGAGTCGCGCTCCAAGGAACTGGCGCTGCACGAGGATGCGCGCCTCCAGCGCTCCCAGAAGACCATCTACCTCATCAGCGCCATCCTCCTCGCCGCTTTCGCCGTGCTGCTGATCGGTCGGGTGCGCTTGAAGCGGCGCATGGTCGGGAAGCTCGAGGCGCACAACGCCGAGGTGCTGCGGCAGAAGGATCGCGCCGAGGAGAGCGAACGTGCGAAGAGCCGATTCCTCGCGAACGTGAGCCACGAGATCCGCACGCCGCTCAATGCCATCCTCGGGTTCACCGACCTTCTGCTCCATGAGCCACAGGACGAGCGCACGAACCGCTTCCTGAGCAACATCCGCGATGCGGGTGACGACCTGCTCGTGGTGATCAACGATGTGCTGGACCTGAGTCGCATGGAGGCCGGGCGGCTGACGCTCATCGACGAACCATTCGACCTGTACCGCTGTGTCCACTTGTGCGAAGCGATCCTGCACCACCGTGCCGTGGAACAGCAGGACCAGCTCAATGTCCACATCGACGCCGATGTGCCCCAGTGGGTCGTGGGCGATAGCGCCCGCCTTACCCAGATCCTGCTCAACCTGCTTGGCAACGCGTTGAAATTCACCACCCACGGCGAGGTCCGCCTCATGGTCTCCAATACGGCCGCGGACATCCGCTTCCGTATAAGCGACACGGGCATCGGCATCCCGAAGGACAAGCTCACGAGCGTCTTCGACCGCTTTGTGCAGGTGGACCAGAAGGACCAGCGGCGCTACGGCGGCACGGGACTGGGCCTGTCGATCGTGAAGGAACTGGTCGCGCTGTACAAGGGTCGCATCCATGTGGAAAGCGAGCCCGGCAAGGGCACCGCCTTCACCGTGGTCCTGGCGCTCGAAGCCGTTGAAGCACCAGCAACGACCGGGCAGGGTGTTCACGCGAATAGGAACAACGTGTCGTTGGATGGTCGCACG
Organism: Flavobacteriales bacterium; assembly: GCA_039933875.1. Classification (GTDB taxonomy): domain Bacteria; phylum Bacteroidota; class Bacteroidia; order Flavobacteriales_F; family PHOS-HE28; genus PHOS-HE28. The sequence goes on from JBDTNF010000050.1 coordinate 10,702, forward strand.
ATCCTTGTCGCCGAGGACAACGACCTGAACGCGGTCGTCACCACGGAAACGTTGAAGCGACACTATCCGGGAACGCGGATCGTCCGCGTTGACAACGGTCGCGCCGCGGTGGAGCGGATCGCGCAGGACACGGAGCAGGACATCGCCCTGGTGCTGATGGATGTGCAGATGCCGGAGCTGGATGGCCTGGCCGCCACGCGACAGGTGCGCGCCATGAAGAACGCTTCGGCACGTGTGCCGATCGTCGCCCTCACGGCGAGCGTGCTACCCACGGACCTTTCCCGTTGCATCGACGCGGGGATGGACGCATGCGTCACCAAGCCCTTCAAGGTGGCGGAACTCCTGAAGGCCATGGAGCGGCTCACCGGCGATGGCGGATCCGCACCGGTTCATGACCGAGCGATCCCCGACCTTTACGTCGAGCTGTTCCACACGCTTGTGCCACAGCGCCTGAGCGCCATGCGGCAGGCCCTGGCGCGGAACGACCACGCGGAAGTGCGGCGGATCGTGCATGTGCTGAGGCCGCAACTGGTGCATCGCGACGCGGCGCGCTTCAGTGAGGCATGCGACGCCGTGTTGGATACGGATCGCAGCGGCGATGCGCTCTGGCTCGGGAAGGTGGAACGCATGATCGGGGAGATCGAACGCGAGATCGCATGAGCGACACCGCATCCCTCCTTCGCGCCATCGTCATCGATGATGATGCCTTCTCCCGCGCACAGGTGGCGCTGGAACTGGAACGGCATGCAGGCACCGTCGTCCTGCTGGCCCATTGCGAGGGCGGTGAGGAAGGCCTGCACGCTATCCATGAACTGCGGCCCGACCTGGTCTTCCTCGATGTGCAGATGCCGGGTATGGACGGCTTCGCGATGCTCGACGCGCTGGGCGAACGCGACTTCGGTGTCATCTTCATCACCAGCTTCGACAAGTACGCGATCCGTGCGATCCGCTACAGCGCGCTGGACTACCTGTTGAAGCCGATCAAGAGCGACGAGCTCGATGCGGCCATCGCGCACGTGCTCGCGCAGCGCGACCAATTGCCCGCACGCCTGGAACACCTGCTCGCCCAGAAGCACCCGACGGATCCACCGAACACGCTCGTGATCGCCACACGCAAGGGCGACCGCCACCTGCGCACACGGGACATCATCCGCTGTGAGGCCGACCGCAATTACACCTGGTTCCACCTGCGCAGGGGTGAACGACTGCTGAGCAGCTACACGCTGAGCACCTACGAGGAATTCCTGGCGGAGAACGAATTCCTCCGTGTGCATCGCTCGCATATCGTGAACGTGGAACACGTGCGCACCTGCAGCGCCGAAGGGCTCCTCACCCTGAACGATGGCACCGAGATCGAAGTGAGCCGCCGCCGGAAGACGGAGGTGCTGAACGCCCTGCACGCGCGCTGATCGAGCGCATACTCACTTGTCTGGAAAGTGGCGGGGCGTTCGCGGGCGGCAGCCGGTGGGGCTCACCGATCGTCCACAGGGTCTACCTCCAACCACCGCCCAATGCCTTGTATACGTTCACCATGGCGAAGCGCAAATGGCGTTCGGTGTCCACGAGTTCGAGCTGCGCTTCCAACGCGCTTTGCTGGGCCAGCAGCACATCGAGGTAACCCACACGCGACGCCCGGTACAATTCAGTGGACGTATCGATGGCCCGTGTCAGCACCTCGCTCTGCCGGGTCTTCAGCGAATCCATCTGCTGCAGGTTGGTGATGTTGGAGAGTTCATTGCTCACTTCCATGACACCGTTCAGGATGGTCCGCTGGTACTCGTACATGGCCGAGACCTGTTCCGCCCTGGCCTCGTTGAACCGGGCCTGTATCGCACTGCGGTTGATCAGCGGGGCCGCAAGCCCACCGACCACATTGTACGCGAGGGAGGCCGGTGTGAGGTAGAGGTAGCTGGGGTCGAAGGCCTGGTAGCCGAGACCCGCCGTGATCCGAAGCGACGGATAGAACTCGGCCTTGGCCGCGTGCAATGAGAATTTCGAGGCCTGCACACGCTGCGCCGCTTCGCGGATATCACTGCGGTCCTCCAACAATTGTGAAGGCACGCCGGACGCGATCCGCTCCGGCACACCGGCATGCAGCGCTGCACGATCGCGGGCGATGGGCTGAGGGTAACGGCCCAGCAGGAAATTCAGCAGGTTCTCCGTCTCCCGGATGCGTTGCTGGACCTCCTTCTCCCGCGCCTGCACATTGAACAGTTCCGCAGTGAAACGCTGTACTTCGAGCTCATCGGCACGACCGGTCTCCTTCCGCATGGTGATCACATCCAGCGCTTCCTTCCGCTTCACGATGGCGCGTTGCACGATGTCCATCTCGTTGTCCAACGCCACCAGGTCGTAATAGGCATTGGCCACACCCGCCACCAGCTCGGTGATCACGAAGTTTGTGCCCTCCACCGAGGCGAGGTAGTGCGCAACGGCGGCTCTGCGTTGGTTGCGCAGGCGGCCCGCGATGTCCACCTGCCAGCTCGCTTCCAGGCCGGTGAACAGCTCAGGCTCGTTCTCCGGGAGTATCCTGCCCGGGGCGACCTCCAAGCCTTCGTTGCTCGCACCGTCGACCGTGTACGTGCCATGCTTCGTCAAGCCGCCCTCCGCGCTCAGGCCGATCTCCGGGAACAACGCTCCCTTCGCCTCGCGCATACCGGCACGGGCCATTTCGATGCGCTGCAGTGCCACCTGCACGTCGGGGTTGCTCTTGAGCGCCGTGTCGATCAGGTGCACCAGGACCGTATCGGCGAAATACCGGCGCCAGTTCATGCGTGCGATGGTGGTGGTGTCAACGGACGTGTTGAAACTGCGCGGCACCGGCCTCTCCGCGATGGATACTTGCGTGCTCAGCGAACGGCAACCGCCGAGGGCCATGAGCGCGACGATGCCGCACGTGATGTGAATGCTTCTCATGGTTCAGAGGGTCTCGGTGAACGCGTGCTCTTCCTTCGTTCGACGGCCCTTGAACTTTTCCGCGAGCGTGGCGAAGACCACGTACAGGCCGGGCACCAGGACCACGCCGAACAAGGTGCCGAACAACATGCCGCCGGCCGCAGCGGAGCCTATGGTGCGGTTGCCCACCGCACCCGCGCTGTGCGCCAGCATCAACGGTATCAGGCCGGCGATGAAGGCGAACGAGGTCATGAGGATCGGGCGGAGACGAACGCCGGCCCCTTCGATCGCGGCGACGAGCGGTGTCTTGCCCTCCCGGTGCCGTTGCGTGGCGAACTCCACGATGAGGATGGCGTTCTTGCCCAGCAGGCCGATGAGCATGATCATGGCCACCTGCGCATAGATGTTGTTCTCCAGGCCGAACGCACCGAGGAACGCGAACGCGCCGAAGATGCCCGCCGGCAGCGAGAGGATCACTGGAAGCGGAAGAAGGAAGCTCTCGTACTGCGCGGAAAGGATCAGGTAGACGAACGTGAGGCAGACCAGGAAGATGATGATCGCTTCGTTGCCCAGGTTCGCCTGATCCAGCGTGATCCCCGCCCAATCGATGTCGAAGCCGCGCGGCAGCTTCTCCTTCGCCGTCTCCTTCACGATGCGCAGGACGGTGCCGCTGCTGATGCCGGGTTTCCCATTGCCGTTCAATTCAGCGGCGGGATACATGTTGTGCCGCGTCACCTGGTCCACACCGTAGAACTTCTCCATCGTGACGAAGGAGGACAGCGGCACCATGTCGCCTTTGTCGTTCTTGATGTAGAGCTTCAGCACATCATCGGGTTTCGCGCGGTACTCCGGCAGCGCCTGCAACCATCACGCGGTAGAAGTGGTTGAAGCGGACGAAGTTGCTGGCGTACTCGCTACCGAGCAGCGTTTGTAGCGTGCTCATGGCGGCCTTCACCGTGACGCCCAGTTTCGCGGCGCGGTCCATGTCCATGTGCAACATGTACTGCGGGTAGTGCGCATTGAAAATGGTGAACGCGTTGTCCAATTCCGGTCGCTCACGCAGGTCCTTCACGAATTGGTCCACCACCTCCTGCATTCTTTGCCAATCTCCTTTTCCGGTCTTGTCGAGCAGGCGCGCTTCGAAACCGCTGGCCGTGCCATAGCCGGGCACCGCCGCAGGCGGGAAGAATTCGATGTCCGCGTCCTTCAGGGTCGCTGAGGACTCTTCTTCGATGGCGTGCATCACTTCCTCCGCGGTGCGTTCGCGATCATCCCAGGCTTTAAGGTTGAACAGGCAGGTGCCGTACGTGGCACCCGTTCCGTCGGAAAGGATGTTCGTGCCGGCGAGCGTGGATACGCTCTCCACTTCGGGCATGCGGTGCGCGATGGCCTCAATGCCCTTCACGACCCCTTCGGTGCGTTCGATCGTCGCACCCGGCGGACAGGTCACGACCGCGTAGAACGCGCCCTGATCCTCGTTCGGGATGAAGCCCGCGGGCACGAGGCGGCTCGCCCCGGCCGTGGCCAGCAGGAATACGAGCAGCGCACCCCAGGTGATGACGCGGCGATCCGCGATGCGGCCGAGCAATTTCTTGTACTTGAACTCGATGCCGCTGTACCAGTTGTTGAAACCATAGAAAAGCTTCGACAGCGCGTGCCGCTTCTTCTTGCCGTGCTCATGGCGCAACAGCACCGAGCACAGTGCCGGGGTGAGTGTGAGGGCCACCACACCGGAAAGCACGATGGAGATGGCCATGGTGATCGAGAACTGTCGGTAGAAGATGCCGGAAGGACCGCTCATGAACGCCACCGGTATGAACACCGCGGCCATCACCAGCGTGATGGCGATGATGGCGCCACTGATCTCGCGCATGGCCTGTTCCGTGGCTTTCCGTGGGCCGACACCGGACCGCTCCATCTTGGCATGTACGGCCTCCACCACCACGATCGCATTGTCCACCACGATACCGATGGCGAGCACGAGTGCGAAGAGGGTGATGAGGTTGAGCGTGAACCCGAAGAACTGCATGAAGAAGAAGGTGCCCACCAGCGACACCGGTACGGCGATCGCCGGAATGAGCGTGGTGCGCCAGTTCTGCAGGAAGATGTACACCACCACGGAGACCAGGAGGAACGCTTCGATCAGCGTCCGGAAGACCTCATGGACCGAAGCATCAAGGAACCTGCTCACATCATAGCTCACCTCGTAGTCCATGCCCGGCATGAAGGTGGAAGCCTTGAGCTCCATCAACTTGTTCTTCACGTTCTCGATCACTTCACGCGCGTTCGATCCCGGCAGCTGCTTCATGGTGATCGCGGCGCTGGGATGACCGTTGACACGGGCGCGCACGTCATAGTAGGTGGTCCCGAAATCCACGTCGGCGATATCCTTCAGGTGCAGGATCTCGCCATCGTCCGTGGCGCGGATGGGGATGTTCAGGTACTGTTCTTCCGTGTTGAACTTGCCGGTGTAACGGATCGTGTACTGCAATTCCTGCGCGCGCTTCTCCGTACTCTCACCCACCTTGCCAGGTGCGGCTTCGATGTTCTGCTCCTGCAGCACGTCCAACACCTCCTCCGCGGACACCTTGTAGGCGAGCATCTTGTCCGGCTTCAGCCAGATGCGCATCGCGTACTCCTTGGTGCCCATGATCTCCGCCAACCCCACACCCTTGATGCGTTTGAGCTCGGAGAGCACGTTCAGGTCGGCGAAGTTGTGGATGAACTTCTCGTCCACCGTGGTATCGGTGCTGTAGAGGTTCACGTACATGAGCAGGTCGTTCTGCTGCTTGGCGATCTTCACGCCGTTGCGTACGACCTCGGAGGGCAGTTCGCCCATCACATCCATGATGCGGGTCTGCACGTTCACCGCGGCCAGCTCCGGGTTGGTGCCCACCTCGAAGAACACCTGCATCGTCCCGATCCCATCATTGCCCGCGTCACTGGACATGTACTTCATACCCGGTGCGCCGTTGATCGCGCGCTCCAGGGGGATGATCGCCGCCTTGGTCACCGTCTCGGCGTTCGCTCCCGGATACTCCACCTCCACGCTTACGGCCGGCGGGGCCACGTTCGGGAAGAGGGTCATGGGCAGCTGGAACAAGGCCAGCACGCCCAGGAGCGTGATGATGATGGAGATGACGATCGAGAGGACCGGCCTGTGGATGAACCTGGATGTCATTTCCCGCTGCGTTTCTCAGCCATCTCGGCGGGGTGCGCTTTTTCCGGGGTGATCAGGTCACCCTCCTTGATCGTCTGCGCGCCATTGAGAACGAAACGGTCCTCAGCCGTAAGACCCGAGGACAACACGAAAATGTGATCGAGCCTGTGCGATGGCATCACCTGCCGCATGCGCGCCTTGTTCTCCTTGTCCAGCACGTACACGTAGATGTTCCCTTGCACTTCGAAGGTGGCCTGTTGCGGGATGATGAGCGCCTGTTTGATCGGCGTGCGCACCCGCACCTTGCCTGTTCCACCGTGCTTGAGCAGCCCTTCGGGGTTCGGAAAGCGCGCGCGGAAGGCGATGTTGCCGGTACCCTCATTGAACTCGCTCTCAATGGTCTCGATCACGCCCTTGTGCATGTATGGCGCTCCATTGGCCAGCACCAGCGCGACCCCCTTGGACCGCGCATCATCCCCTGCGGTGATATGGTTCAGGTAATCGCGCTCCGACAGGTTGAAGTAGGCATAGACATCCTTGTTGTTCGAGATGGTGGTCAGCAGCATGCCTTCGTCCACCAGCGAGCCACGCTTGATCGGAAGGCGGTCGATGATGCCATCGAACGGCGCGCGTATCTCCGTATAGGAGAGTTCGAGGTCCGCGCGTGCCGCCTCGCTCTTGGCCTGGGCCACTTGCGCTTCCAACGAGGCCACCTTGGCCTTCATGGCCGTGAGCTCCGGGGCGGCCACGATGTCCTTGGCCAGCAACCGCTGCGTATTGTCCAGTTCCACCTGCGCCGAGGTCAGTTCCGCGGCGGCGCTCAACACTTCGGCCTTCGCTTTCTGGGCCTCCTGCTCGTACACCCTGTTGCTGATCGAGAAGAGCACCTGCCCTTCGTGGACGAACTGGCCTTCGTCCACCTGGATCGCATCCATGAAGCCTTTCACGCGGGAGCGCACCTCGACATTCTGCAGCGAGGTGATCTGCGCGACGTACTCGTCGTAATCCGCTGTGTCGGCCACAACGGGGGAAGCCACCGGATAGATCGCCTCGGCTACTGGCCCGGTTTGGTGCGTGCATGAGGTGGTCGCGAGTAAGGCGAGCACGCCAAAGCACAATGCATGTGTTTTCATCGGTGATGGAATAGGAATGGAAAAAGAGTGGAACGGCCAGGCGCTTGACAACCAAGTTGCCCGCGGATAACGGGCAGGCGGACACCGAACTACGCCTTGGGTGGTGGGGCGTCCGGTTCGGGGCGGTAGAGGCCAGCCCAGCCTTCGGCGAACCTGGAGATGTGGACCTGCGCAGGGGCGCGATCCACGATGACGGCCAAGGCCGGTTTGGGCGTGTACAAATGGTGGACGCCCTTTTTCAGGAGACCGCCATGGTCATCCGGTTCATCATGCTCGGGGATGGCGTTCTCGATGCCGAACACATGTTCCAGGATCGCCTCGGCCACGGTCTCGATGTCGTTGATGCTGAGGTCCTCCGGTTGGCCTTCGGGCTGCGCATCAGGGGTATCCACACTGGAATTCAGTGTGAGCAAGGCCAGGAACAGCCACAAGTAATGGAGGACGATATGGTGTCGGAGAAATCCCATCAGCACGGTGCTGCTCTCTACCTCAGTGCTACGCTGCTCGTTCGACAAGGGTTGCAGAACGACCGGTGCACATTCAGACGCGAAACTAGGCGAGGGCCATCCGCGAGCGGGAAGGAACGAAGTGAAAGATCGTTAAGCCCATACGCGGCGACCCATTGCTCGATCCAAAACCTTGCGCTGTGGCCGCCTCAGTCGTTGCTGAAGTAATCCGCACTCTGGTAGTACCCGTCGGCTTCCTTCTGCAACTGCATGAGAATGTCGTTCGCGAGGCTGCTCGCACCGAAGCGGAACCAGTGGTTGCTCAACCATTCCTTGCCGAGATCCTCCTTCACCATCATCAGGTGATCGCGGATGCGTCGCATTCTTCCGGCAACCTCCGCGCAGGAGAACCGTTCACGAAGAATATGTCGGTGGCCGGGTTCGGGAGGAGATACAATGGTTCGCTCGCTTGGGAATACTGCTGTAGGCCAAAGCCCCGGCATTTGTTCATTGGACGGGCACTGATGCGCGAAGTAGCTTTGGGCGATCAATCCGCTCTGTCATGACCAATCCTTCGACCCTGCTCTTCCTGTTCTGCACCGCCGCGCCAGGACTTGTCGCACAACCGATCATCGATCTGCCCAATATGCCAATGACCGGTGACGTGGTCACGATCGGTCTTTGCACGGACCCCATTGATGTTGCCTTACTTGACGCAAGCGCCGGTGCAATGCAGACCTGGGACTTCAGCGGGCTTACGGAATCAAGCGAAGAGCAGTTCCTCTTCGTCGACCCTTCCTCGACACCTTGGGCGTCCGATTTTTCGAATTCGAACTTGTGCTGGATCAGCTGGGATGGTAGCCACAGCTACTATGTGTTGAGTCCATCCGCACTGGAAACCGAAGGCTACGCGAGCATTATCACTGGCACCCCACCGGAGGACACGGCCAAGTTCCTTATAAACGTGGATACCGAGCGGCTGCAGGAATTGCCCTACACCTACGGCGATGGTTTCGTAGACGACTTCAGCGGGACGTTCTCCGCGATCGGCTTCGTGGGCACCATGAACGGCACAGTGGATCAGCAGGTGGATGGCTACGGAACATTGATACTCCCGACCGGCACCTACACCAACGTGGTGCGCTATCATTTCGACCTCTTGCAGAACAACACCCTTTTCGGCAGCACCACCCAATCCACCAAGGAGCATTGGGGCTGGTTCTCCGCCGACCATCGGTTCTGGTTGCTTCAGATGGAGATCAACATCGACGGGTTAGGCAGCAGCGAGCAAGTATGGTACAATAAGGATCCAGCCCTGGCAGAGCCCAACGGTCTGCCGGAGAGTGAAGCGAACAGCGTGTCCATTTTCCCCAACCCGGTGCAACCGGGCTCATCCGCATACATCACGGGCATGGACCTCGCTCATGTTCGCGCCCAGGTGATCGACGCTACGGGTCGCAACCTGAGGATGTTCCCCTTCGGAACAACGCGGATCGATACGGAAGGTTTGGCGCCAGGAGCCTATGTAGTGCGCTTCTTGAATACGACTGGAACACCTCTGGGCGCTGCGCGGCTTATCGTGCAATGAGCCAGATCCAGGTGAACGCTGAATGGTGAAGCGACTGATAGAACTGCACGGCAACATTGTGATCAACGAGCGCCCCTCCGACACGAATAAGACCACGATGCAGGCACGCAGGGCCGAAGTACGCGCTCCCTCAGCCAGACCTAGTCGTTGCTGAAATAATCAGCGCTCTGGTAGTGGCCATATGCTTCCTTCTGCAGCTCCACCAGGATGACGTTCGCTAGACTGCTGGCGCCGAAGCGGAACCAGTGCGGTTCCCTACGTTTGTGTCGCCATTGGAAACACGACTGATATCCCGAAGATCCGTGATGTCCGTTGCGCAAGCCATGGGCTAGTTTTACTGAAATGACCAGCCCTATGCGCACACTTCTATTCGCTTTCGTCCTGTTCTCCGCCAACTCATTCTGCCAAACGCCAGACCCCACCTTCGGGGCCGATGCCAACGGCACCGTACTGGTGAATACCGGCATGGGCGATGCTTGGCTATATGCCTTGGCCCTGCAACCCGATGGCCGCATAATAGGGGCGGGTAGCTCCTACGATGGCACCGGCAGCGTGCTGATCATGCGGTTCACCAGCGCAGGTGAGCTTGATGCGACCTTCGGCGTTGGCGGCATAGCCACCATACCACCGGCGATCGATCTAGCGGATGCCCTTGCCGTTGCTGTGCAAGCAGATGGCAAGATCGTGGTGGCGGGTACGAACGATGTGAACGGCGTTGCAGGAGGTGCCATCTGGCGTTTGAACGCCAACGGTTCGTTGGATGAGGGCTTCGCGAGCGGCGGTGTTTATTCCAGTGCCGTTCCCAGCGGTTCCGGGACACTTACCGGCCTATTGCTGCAACCCGATGGCAAGGTGGTAGCCTGCGGCTGGTTCCGTTCCGTCGGTGGTCTGCACGCGTTGCATGTGCTCCGTCTCACCACCAATGGCACATTGGACGATACCTTCAATGGCACCGGAAACCAAACGCTGGATGCATCTGCCACAGGAGACGCGTACAACGCGTATGCGCTTGCATTGCAGGCCGATGGCAAGGTGTTGGTCGCGGGTAATGTAACGGAAGGGGGGGGCTCCTTCGTCCCTGATGCACTGTGCTTCCGCCTTACAAGCGCTGGTGCAATGGACGCCTCCTTCGGCACCAACGGCATGTCCATTCCCCACGCTGTTTCTTACGATCACGTATACGCCTTGGCGGTGCAACCCGATGGACGGATCATCCTGGGCGGGTTAACGACATTGGTTGCGGAGCGTAACGCGCTCATCGTGCGGCTACTGGCCGATGGCAGCCTCGACCCGGCGTTCGGTACGGTACCGGGTGTGTGGAATGTAACGCCTGGTCCTACAACGGATTCCATCGAGGGCATTGCGGTGCGCAACGATGGCACCTACATTGTCTGCGGCACCAGTACGCCGGAGAGTTCGACCACAGCGGTTGGGTTCATCGGCGCGCTGAACGCCAGCGATGCCACACCCATGACCGCCTTCGGCAGCAATGGACAGTACCCTGTTGACTTTGACTACAATACCCAAGTGAGCGCCGAACTTCTGCAGCCCGATGGAAAATTGCTCGTGGTGGGGCGATCCAAGTTTGCGGCGGATACAAGCGAAGCATTGGTGGGACGCTATGATGTTAGCGTTGCCGTGGGCATTGCACCCGCTGCTGCACGCTCGACCATATATATAGCACCCAACCCCGCCCATGATCTCATCGCCGTGACGATCCCTTCGGAGCTAGGTACACGAGGCACTTTGCGCATTGTGGACGCCACAGGTCGCACCGTACTGGGTACTTTGACCATCACTCCCGGCCGACTTTCACTACCGGTGGTTGCACTGGCTCATGGGCTATACAACGTGGAGATCGTCTTGGGGGATCACTACTCCGCTGCGCGCTTTCTAAAGGAGTGAAGTGTGTGCGGATGGGGCATTGTAAAGTCGCAGGAGCATGACTTTCGCACAGCCCGTAATTACGTCTGGCATTCCGCAGTGATGTCGCAGGTCTGTGTAGCGGTCGTCCGTTGAACGAAAAACCGAATCGATCGACAGACCAGTATGCTTGACCGCAATTTCAGAAGTGCTTTCGCAAAACGCGTTCAGTCCACACTGAAGTAATCCGCGCTCTGGTAGTGCCCGTCGCTCTCCTTCTGCAATTGCATCAGGATGTCGTTCGCGAGGCTGCTCGCGCCGAAGCGGAACCAATGGTTGCTCAGCCATTCCTCGCCGAGTTCCTCCTTCACCATCATCAAGTAGTGCAACGCCTCCTTGCTCTTACGGATGCCGCCAGCGGGCTTCATCGCGATCATCTGTCCGGTCTTCAGGTAGTGGTCGCGAATGGCGTGCAGCATCACGAGCGTCACCTCCATGGTTGCGGCCGGATTGATCTTGCCGGTGCTGGTTTTGATGAAGTCGGCGCCCGCTGCGATGGCGATGTCGCTGGCCAGGCGCACTTTGTCGTAGGTGCCGAGCTCGCCGGTTTCGAGGATCACTTTCAGGCGCGCATCGCCGCAAGCTTCCTTGATGGCGGCGATCTCGTCGAAAACGAAGTTGTAGTCGCCGCTGTGGAAGTGCCCTCGGCTGATCACCATGTCGATCTCGTCGGCGCCTTCGCGCACAGCGAACTTGGTGTCGGCGATCTTCACGCTCATGGGCGCTTGTCCGCTGGGGAAGGCGGTTGATACCGACGCGACCTTCACGCCGCTATCTCCGAGTGCCTTCTTCGCGACTTTCACAAGAGAAGGATACACGCAGATGGCCGCGCACGTCGGCAGGCCCGGCAAAGAATCGTGCGGATGCATGGCCTTGTAGCAGAGTTGCTGCACTTTCCTCGGCGTGTCGGCACCCTCCAAGGTGGTGAGGTCGATCATGCTCAGGGCGAGGTGCATGCCTTGCACCTTCGTTTCCTTCTTGATGCTGCGCGTCTTGATGCGGGCCACGCGCTCCTCGATGCCGACCTGGTCGATGGTGGGCGAATGGCGAACGTCGGGCATCCGTGGCGCGGCAACGGTCTTGGTGGCCATGGAGCGAAGATAGAAGCTCGCGTTGGCGATGCCCGACATACGCGGCCGCCGTTCCTTCCCGTTCACTGACCGTTCCCCGGTGATGGGCCCGGTGGGGAACGATGGTTTGTGCAAGCTGCGTTACTTCGGCGTCCTTCCATTATCGGCTCCATTCTCATGACCACCCCCAAGCCTGCCAAAACCCAACGGTGACGGGCGGTGTCGGCGACACATGGAGTTAACATGAGCGGAAACCGGATCTTGCTAAGTTTGCCCCCCGTCCATTAACGGAACCAACCTGTCGGCCACGCTCCGGTCCGGCTACTTTTGAACCGATCAACGCCCCCAACACGAAAACCGTCCCCTCATGAGCACCGAAACATCCACCGGGAAGTCGTCAGGCCTTTTCGTGGCCATCGTTTTCCCCCTGGTACTGATCATCAGCGTGAGCATCTACATGTTCGTGCTGGGCAACCCGAAGAACTTCGAAGGCTATGAGGAAGGCATGACCGCCGACCAGAAGAAGGAGATCGTGGAGAAGAACCACCCGGTGAAGGAGGGTGCCGCACACGTCTACGGCCTTGTCCACAAAGGGGGCTTCATCGTGCCGATCCTGATCAGCGTGAACCTGCTGGTGATCATCTTCTCGGTGGAACGCGCCATCACCCTGGGCCGTGCCCGCGGTAAGGGTCGTATCGAGAACTTCCTCCACAAAGTGCGTTCGGAACTGGCCAATGATCACGTTGATGCCGCCATCACCGCGTGCGATGAGCAGCAGGGCAGCGTGGCCAACGTGATGCGCAGTGGATTGGAGAAGTACAAGACCGTGCTCTACGATGCCACACACGACAAGGAGAGCCGCTTGCAGTCCGTGAAGCAGGAACTGGAGGAGGCCACCGCGCTGGAACTCCCGATGCTGAGCAAGAACCTGGTGATCCTCTCGACCTGCGCGAGCATCAGCACGCTGCTCGGTCTGATCGGGACCGTACTCGGGATGATCCGTTCGTTCAGCGCACTGGCCACGGCCGGCACGCCTGACGCGAGCGCACTGTCCACCGGTATCTCCGAGGCCCTGATCAACACGGCCCTCGGTATCGTCGGTAGCTGCATCGCCATCGTGATGTTCAACTTCTTCAGCACCAAGATCGACGCCATCACGCACGGCATCGATGAGGCCGGCTTCAGTGTGAGCCAGACACTGGCCAACCATAAGTAAGGGCGCGATCGGAAGACTGTACGGGGCGATGATCATCGGCCCACACAAAAGATCAGAGGATGCCGAAACTGAAGATGCCCCGTTCCAGCCCGTCGCTGGATATGACCCCGATGGTGGATCTGGCGTTCCTGTTGGTGACGTTCTTCATGCTCACCGCGAACTTCCGCCCCGAGGAGGCCGTGAGTGTGGATACGCCCGCTTCGATGTCCCAATCACCGATCCCCACGGAGAACATGCTGACCATTCTGGTGGACAGCACGGGCAAGGTGTTCTGGGACTTCACGGACAAGAAAATGCGGTTCGCCGTGCTGGACGCATTGGGCAAACGGATCGGCTGGACGCCCACGGAGGAGGAGAAGGTGAAGTTCGCGAACGTGGGTCCGGTGGGCGTACCCATCCAGGACCTGCCGAAATTCCTTGCACTACCCAACGCGGCGGAGCGTAAGATCTTCCTGAAGACCACCAGCGGCATCCCCACGGAGGAAGGCAACAACCAACTGGCGGAGTGGATCATCACCACCCGCACGCTCTTTTACGGGGATACCGGTATCAACCCGATCGTGGCGCTGAAGGCCGATGGCAACACGAACTATTCGAAGGTGGCGGAGGTGATCAGGATCTTCCAGTCGCCGGGGATCAAGATCAACAAGTTCAAGATGATCACGGACCTCGAGGAATCGAGAATGTAAAGGAGACCATGAACCTTCCCGTGGGGCCGGTGTACGGCAGCGGGGAACAGCAGCAAGCACCATGGCAGAAGTACCCGGAGGTGAAGGTGGTGGCGGAGGCCGGCACCAGAAGAAGCGAGCCAAGAAAGGCACGACCCGCATCGACATGACGCCGATGGTGGATCTGGCCTTCCTCTTGCTCACGTTCTTCATCCTCACCACGACGATGTACAAACCGAGCACCCTGCAGATCGTGTTCCCGGTGCCGCCCGAAAAGGACCAGCCCCCGCCAGACCCCACGAAATTGGATAACGCGATCACCCTGATCCTGACCAAGAAGGACCAGATCTTCTACTACCTCGGCGCATTCCGTATCGCAGGCGACCCGAAAGGCCCACCCACCGAACTGACCCGTACGGACTTCAGCCAGGTGCGCGACATCCTGGTGGAGAAGAACAAGGACGCGGTGGTGCGCCTGAACAAGGCCGCGACCGATTTCAACGAGAAGAAGATCACCGAAGCGCAGTTCGACTCCCTGCGGAAGGTGATCAAGGCGGGCGAAACGAATCTGAAGGCGATCATCAAGACCGACGCCGATGCCAAGTACCGGAACATGATCGACATGGTCGATGAGATGGACATTTCCGGCATCGGCGCCTATGGTGTGCTTGACAGCCTGAAGGTGGAGGAACAAGTGTTGCTCGACGCACAAAAAGCCAACCTCTGAGCCATGGAATTCCTGCTCATCACCGGTGTGTTGCTGATCCTGTCCATAGTCATGGCCGTGGATCTCAGCTGGAACAACGTGCTGGCCACGGTGCGCAACCAGATGGTGTTCTCAGGGCGCAACCAGTTGTACGGTGCGTTCGTGCTGCGGCGCGACTACGTGAAGCGCCTGATGATCGCTGTGGTGGGTTCGGTCTTCCTGGTCGGCGTGGCCATCACCACCCCGATGATCGCGGCCGCCTTAAGCAAGGATGAGGAGGTGACGGACGCCAAGAAGATCGTGGATGTGAACCTCGAGCTCTTCGAAGAAGAGAAGAAAGAGGAACTCCCTCCCCCACCTGTGGAGATCCCGCCACCACCCAAGATCGAGACCGTGCAGTTCACCGCATTGGAGGCCGTTGACGAGCCGGTGGAAGAACCGCCTCCCACGCAGGAAGTGCTGGAGGAAACCGTTGCGAGCACCGTGTCACAGGAGGGTGAGAAGGGTGAAGAGGCTCCTCCGGAAGTGGTATCGGACGAGGTCATGCTGTTCGCGGCCGTGGAAGAGAAACCGGAATTCCCGGGCGGTGAGAAGAAGTTCTACGAGTACCTCGGCAAGAACATGAAGTACCCGGCGATGGAACAGGAACAGGGCATCACCGGCCGCGTGTTCGTGGAGTTCCTGATCGACAGGGACGGCAGCATCACAGAAGTGAAAGCCCTGCGCGGGGTGAGTCCCGGACTCGACAAGGAGGCCGTGCGCGTGATACAGGCCATGCCCAAGTGGAGCGCGGGTAAGCAGAACGGCCGCCCTGTGCGGGTGCGCTATGTGATCCCGGTCAACTTCAACCTGCGCTAAGGCGCGGCCCACGATGGGCTTCAAGGATGGCTTCGCGCTGTCGATGTCCGCGGTGTATGTGATCTGCGGCATCCTGGTGGGGTTCACCGCGGCGGCCCGCGACCTCATCCCCCATTACCGGCCCGGCATCGCCGCCGTGCTGATCGGCTACGGCTTTCTCCGCTTCTTCCTCTGGTGGCGCAAACGCAAGAACGAAGGCGGCCCCGCCTAGCCCCCTATGCGTTACCTGCCCGGCTGCCTTTCGCTGATCGCCCTGCTGGCCGCTTGTTCCAGCGCGCCCTCCGACCCTGCGACGGACGATTCGCCGACCTATGGTGCGGTGCTCGTGCTGGCCGACCAGGACCTGCGGTCGGTGTTGGAGAACGAACACAAGATGTTCGAATCCATTTACCGCGATGCGAAGCTCGAGATCCGGTACCTGCCCGAAGGCGAACTGGCCAAAGCGATGCTGGAGGATAGCGTACGCAGCGTGTTCGCCTATTTCCTGCCAGGAGCGGACCAGGAGGCGTACCTCAAGAGCCGGAGCCTGAGCCCGCACATCGAAGCCGTGGCCACAGACGCCGTCGCCGTCGTGATTTCCAAGAGCAGCCCGATCGACAGCCTCTCGATGGAGGATCTGCGTGCAATGCTGGCTGGCACTGGTGGGCCTGTGGCACTGTTCGACAGCCGGGCCAGTGGTGTTACACGTTCCCTTATCGATTCGCTCCTCCAAGGGAACGCCAGCCTTCTGCGCAACGCCGTCGCGGTGGAAGGCCCGGAGGCATTGGTCGGACGCATCGCTGCGGATACCACCACCATCGGGTTCCTCTCGTTCTCCCTGATCAGCGACCTGGACAACCCCACCCACCGTGCGCTGCGCGACCAGGTGAAGCTACTGAGGATCAGCGGCGTCCACGGAACCCCGGCGCTCCTGCCCACCCAAGGCACCCTGGCCGATGGGCACTACCCGCTGCGGCGCAGCGTTTACATGATCGTGACGGAGGGCAAGAGTGGGCTTGGCACGGGGTTCGCTTCCTTTGTGGCCGGCCATAAAGGCCAGCGCATCATACTCAAACTAGGCATCGCCCCGGCCCATGTACCCGCCCGCGAGGTGATGATCGTGACCCAATAGAATCCTCGAACCATGACCCGGATCCTTTTCGCCAGCCTGTTGGCCGGTATCGGTCTGCACGCCAGCGCCCAGAGCCTGCAGGACGCCATTCGCATGACCGACCGCGAACAGTACGAAGCCGCGACGGCCATTTTCCGTTCGCTGCTCGCCGCCTCGCCCAACGATGGCCAGGCCTGGTTCTTCATGGGTGAGAACTACTGGTACAACGACCAAACGGACAGTGCCGCCGCCTGCTACAGCACGGGCGCCCGTCTCAACCCCATGTTCCCGCTCAACCATGCAGGCCTGGGCAAGTTGCAGATGGCCGCTGGCAACCGTGGAGGGGCCGATGCGCTTTTCCAGACCGCGATCGCGACCGCGACGGCCAAGACGAACAAATTCCCGAAGTCGCTGCAGGCGATGACCTACCGCGAAGTGGCTGAAGGACTGGGCTCCGGACCCAACGCGGACATCCCCGCTGCGCTCATCCAGTTGGACAAGGCCATCGAACTGGACCCCAACGATGCCGAGAGCTTCGTGCTGCGTGGTGACCTCCTTGTGGACCGCGGTTCCTTCGACGCCAGCGATGCGATCGCCGCCTACAAGAAAGCCGCTGAACTGCTGCCCAGTGCCGCACGACCGGTTGCCAAGAAAGCCCTGATGTATTACCGCGCGAAGAACTACGAGGCCGCGGTGACCGAGTTCGACCATGCCGTCACCATCGATCCCTCATTCGCACCGGCATACAGCGGGCGTGCCGAAGCCCACTTCATGACCAAGGCCTACGACAAGGCCACCGCCGATTACAACCAGTACCTCGCCCTGAACAAAGGCAGCACGAGCGCCCGCGTGCGGTACGCCAAGTTCCTCTACCTCACCGGCAAGTACGCCGAGAGCCTGGAGGAGATCGCTAAACTGCGGGGATCCGGCGTAATGGATAACCAGCTGAAGCGGATCGAGGGTTATTGCCTTACAGAAACTGGTGATTTCACCAACGCACTGGCACGCATGCAGGAGTATTTCGCCGCGCAGCCTGCCGAGAAGGTGATCTCGACGGACTACGAAGTGATGGGCCGTATCTATTCCGGCATGGCGAAGGATGCTCCGATCCCCCCGCAGCCCCCGGTGCCCCCGGTGCCCCCCATGCAGGCTCCCGAAACATCGATCGTGCTTCCCGCCCAAGGCCCGAACCTGGATTCGCTGGCCGCTGAGAACTACTTGACGGCCGCGCGGATGGACCGCAACAAACAGAACCTCTTCATTGAGGCGGGCAAGTCCTTCAGCAAGGCGAAGCTGCATGCGCAAGCGGCTGCGGCCTTCCATGAGAAGATCATGCTCGGACGCCCCGAGGTGAACGACTATTACTACCTCGGTGGCGCTGCGTACAAAGCGGGACTCTACCCCATGTCCGATAGTGCATGGACCGTTTATGTGGAGCGCCAACCGAGTATTCACCAAGGCTATCTGGGGCGTGCCCGGGCCAACGCGGGGATAGACAGCACGAAGACCACCTGGCAGGCCCGGCCGTTCTACGAGGAAGTGGTGCGGAAGATCAAGCCCGACGAGCAGGCCAAATACAAGGTGGAACTCGAGGAGGCCTACTTCTACCTCGGCTTTTACTACTTCAGCAGCGCGAACGACAAGGGCTCAGCGAAGTGCTGGTTCGAGAAACTCGCGGCCTTGAACGCTGGAACCTCGAACACGAAGACGGGCATGGACATGCTCCTCAACCTGAAGGACGTTGCCGCGAAGGACTGCGCCCTGCCCATGCAGTAGCGGTCGGACGATCATCTTGAGAGAAGGTCCGCCGTACGGCGGACCTTTTTTCGTTGGGCCGCGCCATCCGCTTACATTGGGCCAATGACCTCCGGGAACAAGCTCACCCTGGCCATCTTCATCGCGATGGTCCTGGGCATCGCCACGGGTGCGTTCTACCGCGACGTTTATCCGGATGAGGCGGACCTGAAGGCCTTCGCGGAGAACATCTCCGTCCTCACGGACATCTTCCTGCGCCTGGTGAAGATGATCATCGCACCGCTTGTGCTGAGCACATTGATCGTCGGCGTTGCGAAGCTCGGGGACCTGAAAAGCGTTGGCCGGATCGGTGGCCGCGCGCTGCTCTGGTTCATCAGCGCCTCGCTCGTGAGCCTGTTGCTGGGCATGCTGCTGGTGAACCTGTTCAAGCCCGGGGTCTCCTTGGGGCTACCCCTCCCTGATGTAACGGCCAGTGCCGGATTGGAGCATGTCGAGTTCAGTTTGCGCACGTTCGTAACGCATGTGTTCCCCAGGAGCATCGTGGAGGCGATGGCTGCGAACGAGATCCTGCAGATCGTGATCTTCAGCCTGCTCGTTGGGATAGCGTGCGCCGCGATCGGCGAAAAGGGCGCACCCATCGTGAAAGCCATGGACAGCCTCGGGCATGTGATGCTGAAGGTGACCGGCATGGTGATGAACGTCGCACCGCTCGCCGTCTTCGCCGCCATGGCCGCGGTGATCTCGCAGAAGGGTCTCGGTATCCTGATCACCTATGGCAAATTCATCGGCCAGTTCTATTTCGGCTTGCTGTTGTTGTGGATGATCCTCCTCCTGGTATGCTGGGCGATCATCGGTCGGCGCACAGGGAACCTGATCGGCCGCATCAAGGATCCGCTTCTGCTCGCTTTCAGCACGGCCAGCAGCGAGGCCGCGTTCCCGCGCACCCTGGAGCAACTCGAGCGCTTTGGCTGCCCCAATCGTATCGTCAGTTTCATCCTGCCCCTAGGCTACAGCTTCAACCTGGACGGGAGCATGATGTACATGACCTTCGCCAGCCTCTTCATCGCACAAGCCTATGGCATCGAACTGACCCTGGACAAACAGCTCACCATGTTGCTGGTGCTCATGGTCACGAGCAAGGGCATAGCGGGCGTTCCTCGCGCATCGCTGGTGGTGATCGCCGGCACGCTCGCCTTGTTCGATATCCCCGAGGCGGGCCTGTTGCTCTTGCTCGGTGTCGATCACCTGCTCGACATGGGCCGCAGTGCGACCAACGTGGTCGGCAACGCGGTGGCAACAGCCGTGGTGAGCAAGTGGGAAGGCCACCTGAAGACCTGACGATGCGCCGCCTCTTCCGCAGACGCCCTGTCACCGGTTCCCTCGGTAGCGAGGGCGAGATCCACGGTGGCGACACGCTGGGCCGTCACCTGAAGCTGCGCGACCTCACCTTCTTCGGGATCGCGGCGATCATAGGTGCTGGCAGTTTCAGCAGCATGGGGCAGGCCTGCTTCAGCGGCGGACCGGGCGTTGTGTTCCTGTTCATCATGTGTGCCGTGGCGTGTGGATTCACCGCCTTGTGCTATGCGGAATTCGCAGCCCGCGTGCCCACCAGTGGAAGCGCCTACACGTACGCGTACGTGAGTTTCGGCGAACTCTTCGCATGGATCATCGGGTGGGCGTTGCTCATGGAATACAGCATCGGCAACATCTATGTGGCGTTCAGCTGGAGCGGCTACTTCACCAATTTGCTCGATGGCCTCGGCATGCATATGCCTGAATGGCTTACCACCAATTACAAGAGCGCGCATGCGGCCGCGCTGGCAGGCACGGCTGGTGAGGGCATCTCCGCCTGGAACTCCGCCCCGATGCTGGGCGGTCTGCGGATCATCTTCGACCTGCCCGCCGTGACGATCAATGCGTTGATCACATGGCTCGTTTATAGAGGCGTGAAAGAGAGTCGCAACGCGAGCAATGCGATGGTAATGCTCAAGCTGGCGGTCATCGTGCTGGTCGTTGTCGTAGGGATCACGTACGTCGACATCGATAACTGGACGCCCTTCATGCCGAACAAATTCGGCGGTGTGATGGCCGGCGTCAGCGCGGTGTTCTTCGCGTATATAGGCTTCGATGCCGTGAGCACCCTGGCCGAGGAAGCGAAGGACCCTCAGCGCGACCTGCCGCGCGGCATGATCCTCTCACTGGTGATCTGCACCGTCGTTTACATCGCCCTGGCCCTGGTGCTCACGGGCATGGTGAGCTACAAGCAACTCGGTGTGAGCGATCCACTGGCGGAGGTCTTCAACCTGCGCGGCGTGAAATGGATGTTGTTCATCGTGAGCATCGCAGCGGTGATCGCCATGACGAGTGTGATGCTCGTGTTCCAATTGGGCCAGCCCCGCATCTGGATGAGCATGAGCCGCGATGGCCTGCTCCCAAAACGTTTCGCATCCATCCACCCGAAGTACAAGACGCCGGGGTTCAGCACCATCGTCACCGGCCTGGTGGTGGGCATCCCGATCTTCTTCACGGACGAGAACTTCATCCTCGACTTCACCAGCATCGGCACCCTCTTCGCCTTCGTGTTGGTCTGCGGTGGTGTGCTACTGATGCCACATCGCGAGAAGACACCGGGTCGCTTCCACCTGCCTTACATCAACGGAAAGTTCATTGTGCCGCTGATCGGGGCGGTGGCGCTCGCATTGATCATCACCTACGACCCGAACCATTTCCACAGGATCTTCGGTCGCACAGGTTTCCCGGTGAACGTGCCGATGCTCGTGTTCTACCTGCTCTGTGCGGTGGTGGGCATCTACAGCTTCATCCGGGCCTGGTCCCTGATCCCTGTGCTTGGCCTGATCTCATGCTGCTATCTGCTCACCGGCATGGCCGTGAGCAACTGGAAGTGGTTCGGGATCTGGCTCGTGGTCGGGCTGGTCTGCTACTTCGCCTACGGCTTCAGCCACAGCCGTCTGGCCCGAGCGGCGAAGTAGGCACATCCCGCTCCCGGCGCGGCTTCGCGCGAAGCGATCGTGTACCTTCGCAGCCCTTCCGCATGACCACCGAACGCCATCTCCATCCCGTTCAGGACCGCCTGCTCCAGCGTGCCGACAAAGAGGCCCTGCTCGGTCAGCACGGGCGTGTGATCTGGATGACCGGGCTGAGCGGCAGCGGCAAAAGCACCATCGCCATCGCACTGGAGCGCGCGCTCCACGAACGCGGTCGATATGCCATGGTGCTCGATGGTGACAACGTGCGCACGGGCATCAACAACAACCTTGGGTTCAGCGATGCGGACCGCACCGAGAACGTCCGGCGCATCGCTGAAGTGGCCAGGCTCTCCGTGTCGAACGGGGCCGTGGTGATCTGCTGTTTCGTGAGCCCAACGATCGCGATCCGCGAACTGGCCCGCATGATCATCGGCGAGGACTTCATCGAGGTGTTCGTTGACACGCCGCTGGAGGAATGCGAACGTCGTGATGTGAAGGGACTGTATGCCAGGGCGCGCAGTGGTGAGGTGAAGGATTTCACCGGTATCAGCGCACCGTTCGAGGCACCTGCCCTGCCCGATCTCCGCTTGCCCACCATCGGTCGCAGTGAGGAGGAAACGACCGTCGAACTCTTGAACTTCATCCTGCCGCGCATCGCGCGCACCTGATCGCATGCATTCGTACCGCCTCACCCACCTGAAGGAACTCGAAAGTGAGAGCATCCACATCCTGCGTGAGGTGGCGGCGCAATTCGAGCATCCAGCGCTCTTGTTCAGCGGGGGCAAGGAC
This sequence comes from Flavobacteriales bacterium, assembly GCA_039933875.1. Lineage (GTDB taxonomy): Bacteria > Bacteroidota > Bacteroidia > Flavobacteriales_F > PHOS-HE28 > PHOS-HE28. The sequence goes on from JBDTNF010000050.1 coordinate 32,986, forward strand.
AGCATCGTATGCTTCCACCTTGCGCGCAAGGCCTTCCATCCGAGCAAGGTCCCTTTCCCACTTGTACATGTGGACACCGGCCACAACTTCGAGGAGACCATGACCTTCCGCGACGATCTGGTGCGGCAGCATGGCGCGAAGCTGATCGTGGGAAGCGTGCAGGACAGCATCAACAACGGGCGGGCGCAGGAAGAGACCGGCTACTACGCCAGCCGCAACAAACTGCAAACCGTGACACTCCTCGACACGATCGAGAAGTACAAGATCGATTGCGCCATTGGCGGTGGACGACGTGACGAGGAGAAGGCCCGGGCCAAGGAGCGCGTGTTCAGCCACCGTGACGAGTTCGGCCAATGGGACCCGAAGAACCAGCGGCCTGAACTGTGGAACCTCTACAACGGCAAGAAGCGTCCGGGCGAACACTTCCGCGCCTTCCCCATCAGCAACTGGACGGAGATGGACGTTTGGCAATACATCCTGCTGGAGCGCATACCCATCCCGAGCATCTACTTCAGTCACATGCGCGAGGTCTTCGACCGCGATGGCGTGATCTACGCGAACAGTGACTTCATGCGCTTGAAGCCGGAGGAGAAGCCCTACCAGATGCGCGTGCGCTTCCGCACCATCGGCGACATGAGCTGCACTGGTGCGGTGGATTCACCGGCGAGCACGTTGGAAGAGATCATTGACGAGGTGGCTTCCTCGCGTGTGACCGAGCGCGGCTCGCGGATGGACGACAAACGCAGCGAGGCGGCAATGGAGGACAGGAAGAAGGAAGGGTATTTCTGAAAGCTGAAATGTGAAAGCTGAAAGAGGAAATGGATCCCCTGCCGCACAAGGATCTTAAGGACCGGACCAAGCAATTCGCACTTGCAGCGATCAACTTGTACAAATCCCTTCCAAAGACAGTGGAAGCCCAGGTCATGGGAAAGCAGTTGTTAAGGGCTGGCACCTCGGTCGGCGCGAATACCCGTGCGGCTTTTCGTGGCCGGAGCAAACGTGAGTATGTCGCCAAGCTGGGCATCGTGATCGAAGAAGCGGACGAGTGCGGGTTCTGGCTTGAACTGCTTTCGGAATCAAGCACCATTCCTACCTCATCAACCTCGGCCTTGCTGAAGGAATCGAACGAACTGGTCTCAATATTCACCTCACTAGTCACCCGATGAACGCTTTGCTAGTTTCAGCCTTGAGCTTTCACTTTTCCTCTTTTCTCCCATGAGCGGCTACCTCGACATGGACCTGCTCCGCTTCACCACGGCGGGCAGCGTGGACGATGGCAAGAGCACGCTCATCGGGCGCTTGCTCTACGATAGCAAGGCCATCTTCGATGACCAGATGGAAGCCATGGAGAAGGCCAGCTCCAAGCGCGGAACGGGCGAGGTCGACTTGTCTCTCTTGACAGATGGTCTTCGCGCCGAACGCGAACAGGGCATCACCATCGACGTGGCTTACCGCTACTTCGCCACACCGAAGCGCAAATTCATCATCGCCGACACGCCAGGCCATATCCAGTACACGCGCAACATGGTGACCGGCGCGAGCACCGCGAACCTGGCGATCATCCTGGTGGATGCCCGCAAAGGGATCCTCGAACAGACCTGCCGCCATTCCTTCATCGCCTCGCTTCTGGGGATCCCGCACGTCGTGTTCTGCATCAACAAGATGGACCTCGTGGACTACGACGAGGCGGTGTTCACGCGCATCCAACGCGAACTGGAGGATTTCAGCAGCAAGCTCGAAGTGCGCGACATCCGCTACATCCCCATCAGTGCGTTGAAGGGCGACAACGTGGTGGACCGCAGCGAGCGCATGGACTGGTACCAAGGGCCTACGCTGATGTACACGCTGGAGAACATCCACATCGCGGGCGACCTGAACCATATCGATCGCCGGTTCCCTGTGCAGTACGTGGTGCGGCCCATGACGGATGAGCACCATGATTTCCGTGGCTTCGCCGGCCGTGTGACGGGAGGCGTGTTCCGCACCGGCGACGCGGTGCAGGTGCTGCCCAGCGGCTTCCAAAGCACGATCAAGAGCATCCACCTCGGCGAAAGGGAACTTCAGGAAGCCTTCGCGCCACAGAGCGTGGTGATGACACTGGCGGACGAGATCGACATCAGCCGCGGCGACATGATCGTGAGCCCGAACAACGCACCGCAGACCAGCCAGGACATCGATGTGATGCTGTGCTGGTTCAATGAACGTCCGCTGGTGCCCGGCGGCAAATACGCGATCAAGCATACCACGCGCGACGCCCGGTGCATGATCAAAGAAGTGAAGTATCGGATGGACATCAACACGTTGCACAAAGCGGAAAGGGATGCGACCATCCGGATGAACGACATCGGACGCGTGCAACTGCGCACCACGGTCCCGCTGCACTTCGACATCTATGCGCGTAACCGGAACTCCGGCAGCCTCATCCTGATCGATGAAGGGACCAACGAGACAGTGGCAGCCGGGATGATCGTCTGATCACGCACGCTCCAGCTTTTAAGGAAGTGAATACTCAGCGGTCCGCCGCGAAAGGGAGCACGGGCTTGCCCTTCCCCACACGACGGTGCGCGTACCACGCAGCAAGACAGGCACCGGCGGTGTTGGCGATCATATCGTTTGGATCCGTGCGACGGCCGAGCGCCTCGAAGCCCTGCAGGAATTCCAACGCGATGCCGTACGTCGCGCTGATCAACACCGCCCACAGCAACCAGCGTTGCGGGCGACCATGCCCACGGAACAACCGTACGAGCAGCAGCGATTGTCCGAAGAACAGGGCTACATGAACGGCCTTGTCGAAGTCCACCAGATCGGCCCAATCCCATTGCGGCAGTGCCGCGCCGGGGATCAGGCACAGGATGAGGATGAGCAACGCCCATAACAGGGCGGGCACCAGCGATCCGCGCGCGGGCATTGGCTCAGGCCCCTACCAACTCCTTGTACTGGTCTGCGGTCAACAGCGCGTCCACCTCCGCCTTGTTGGCCAGCTTCACCTTCACCATCCAGCCTGTGCCGTAGGGATCGGTGTTCACCGAGGCGGGATCGTCCGCCAGCCCGGGGTTGAGCGTTGTGATCGTGCCGCTCACAGGCATGAAGAGATCGCTTACGGTCTTCACGGCTTCCACCGTACCGAACACGGCTTCGTGGTCCAGCGTCTGGCCTTCTGTGCCGATATCGATGAAAACGATGTCGCCGAGTTCGCCTTGCGCGAAATCGGTGATGCCGATGACGGCTTCGTCACCTTCGATACGGACCCATTCGTGGTCCTTGGTGTAGCGGAGTTCCTGTGGGATGTTCATGCGTGATGGGGTCGTGTCCGAGCGGCTAAAAGTAGAAGCTTTCGGCCCGACTACTGCGTCAAGGTGAACCGCAGGCTGACACCCACGTTCGTGTTCGCCGAGGGGAACGAGGTGGAGATGACCGGGGTGTTCACCACGCGCTCGTAGAAGGCGCGCACGTTCAGGCGCTGGTTCAGCACGTAATCCGCGGAGGTTTTGATGGACAGCACGTTCTGCCCGGCGGTCACCTGGTTCTGGTTCTCCTCCATCTTGCGGATCACGGTGGCATTGTCGCGCCAGGTCAGGTCGACACGCAGGTTCAGGTCGCTCTTGGGTGTGCTGCCGCCGATGGAGAAGGGGAACTTCACGTTCTTGAAGCGGTAGCCACTCCCGATCACGTATTCCTTGCCACGCACTTCGGTCACCTGGTAATTGGTCAGGCTCAGGCTCAGGTTCCGGTCGCGGTTGTACTCGAACTTGGCGATCAACCCGTTCTTCAGCGTCGCATCAAAACTCGCGAGGGGGCGCATCACTTCCTGCACGGTGATGATCGAGATCTGCCGCGAGGGTATGAAGTTGTTCGCCGCGTCCACCTCGGCGCCGCCGGGCACGTAGAGCAGGTTCGTCTGGAAGTTGGAGATGTTGAAGCTGGACCGGTAGCTGTTCTTCAGCGTGAACGTCCGGAACAACTTGCCGAAGAGGGCGATCTTCGTGAGGCCGTCATAGGTGATATCCCAGTTGGGCGCGGGGACCAACGAGAAGGGGTTCAGGCGCTGCTTGTCCGGGCTCTTACCGGTATAGGCCGCGAGGAAGGCGGGGATCACCACATCCTGGTTCGTGGGGCCGTAGCCGGTGTAGTACCCGGTCTCGGGGTCGAGCACCGAGTTCATGTTGCCCTGGGCGAGGCGCGCGCTGATCACCGGGCGGTACTCGAGCACGCGTTCGAACACGGCGTTCACGAAGTTCTCATCGTCCTTCGAGAACGCGGTGGGCCAGGTGAGCATGCTCACGCTGAAGCTCCCATACTCGCGCGGGCTGTCGTTCACGTAGGTCTGCAGGGAATCGTTCCAGCGGAAGAACGAACTGCGGTTCTCGGCGATGGTGCGGTTGGCCATCAGTTCCACGCGCATGCCGCGGAACGGCTCCAGCGACAACCGGGCGTTGATCGTTTCTGTCCGGGTGGTGGTGTAGGGGTTGTAGATCGACGGGGTCTGCACCAGCCATCCGTTCTGCGCCGCGGTGGTGGCGAAATCACGAACGATATCACCGCTCAAGTTGTGGTTCTGCTGGCCCGCGATGAACCCGAAACCAGGTGCCCCGAAATCGTCCATCCCGATGATGTTCGTCGATGGCGCATAACCCGGCAGCAACAAGCCGGAATTCTGGCTGTATGTGATCGTGCCGGTGCGCACGATCATCAATACACGGGCCAGGCCTTCCAGCAGGTTGATCTTCTCTCCTTTCGGCGGTGTGGCCGTGGAATCGGCCCCGTTGGCGGTGGTCGGCCGTGTGGGGCTCTGCGGCCTGCTGGTCGGTTTCTTCGACCGCTCGTTGATCCGCTTGAGGTACTTCGACTTGTTGTACAGCGTCACGAAGTTCAACTGGCCGTTCACGGAGAGGTTCTGCGAGTTCTGGACGGTATTACCCAGGCTGTCCTGTGTGAACGGCGCACGGTCCCACTGGTAGCCCGCCGTATAACCGGTGTTGGCCGTGATCCAATCCGTAAGAGGCAACTTGTCGAAGGGCAGCGTGTAAGTGAGGGCGATGGTGTGATCGTAGCGCGTCACCTCCCCGAAGTCACGCACACTCGCCAGCACGCTGTCCTTCCACAACGCGTATTCATCCTGGTAACGCGGGTTGACGATCCCGGGGGTCTCGCCGATCACCGCGATGTTATTGGCGTTGAAGTCGAGCTTGAGCGCCTTGGTGATCTCGTAGCGGAAACCGTATTGCGTGGTCCAGTTGAAGGTCTTGTTGTAGGTGGGCCGTGGTGGCAGTGTCTCGATATCCGGGTTGGAGCGCGTCAATCGCTCCAGGTAACTGCGATCGATCGAGGTGCGCATGGACACCTGTTTGAAACCGAAGTTGACGTTGAAGTCCTTCACCAGTTTCAGCCATTTGCTCTTGCTCACGAAGCCGACGTTCTCGAACGGTGCGATCGGGCGCGGTTTCGGGCTGTGCAGATAGCCCAGCGCGCCGCGGTATGTGCGCGTGTTCTCGTAGGCCGTGTTCACATCGAAGTACTCCTGATCGGAGTAGGCGTACGAGAGGTTCAGGTTCTCCACGTCGAAGAAATGCTCGCGGCCACCACCTTCGGCCTGCCCGCGGTCCTTGCGCACGTTGGTGAAGTTGATGCTGCGCCGACGCGTATAGGTCCGCGATTGCTTCAGGCGCTCTTTGCGCTCCTCAGGGGTGAGGGTGCGGGTGGCATCGCCCCACTCGATATCGGGGTTCAAGGGATCGTACTGCGGGTTGCTCACCTGCTCGGAGTAGCCCAGGTACATCGGTATGCGCACGTTGCTGGACTCGGGCAGGAACTTGCCCATCTCCAGGTTGGCGCTCATATCGATCCCGTACTTCGTCTCGCGCTGGCGTTCGCTCACCCGCTTGTCGATGCTGCCCCAGTACGGCGTGCTGTAGTTACCCGCCACGCTCACGCTACCGAGGTCGGCCAATTGGGCGTTCAACCGGGCCAGGGCCGCCCAACCGCCGCTCTGGTCGAAATCCGTCAGGCGCAATTCGTTCACCCAGATCTCAGCGCACTCAGGCAGTCCGTCGTCCGTGGTCCATGGGTTGGCCTCCTCCCCTTCTTTGTGCGGGTTGCGTATCCCGACCATGATCGAACGCATCTGGCTCAGGTTCGGGCTACCCCTCACGAACACGCGTCGATCGCCATCGGTGGACGAGTAGCGCAGGTTCCGGGGGAAGTTCGCCTGGTCGCGCGCGATCTTCAGGTCGTTCAACTTGGCGAACTCGATGATCAGGTCGTTCAACTCAGGCCATACGTTGTATGGATCACGGTTGAAGAACGCGGACGGTAAAACCGGCACCTCGTATTCGTAGTAGTTCGCATCGAGGTCGTTACCCAAGCGGAGGAATACGGTCACGTCGCCACGCACGAGGGGACGGTCCGGATCGGAACTTTCAGCGTGGATGAACATGCGCAACTTCTTGTAGCTGCGGATATCGAAGCTCACGTTGCGGAACGCTCCACGGGCATCGCCATCCATCAGGTTGCACACCTTCAGTTGCAACGACTGCTCGTTGAGGTTGCGCTGGTTCGCGCTGGCCACGTCGATCTCCGTGTTGATGCCCGGAGGCAGCACGTAGTTGATCGGATAGCGGTTGCCGTTCTCCTCGATGTTCACTGCGGCCACCTCGAAGAGCGTGGGGTCCGGGTCGCCACCGGAAACCTCATCGGGTGTCTGCAGGCTGAGGTTGTACTTGCGCCATTCGCCACGCACGAACTCGAGGCGCGCAAAACGGAGGGTGGCTTCCTGCGACCAGCCGTTGAGGTACATCCGCATGAAACGGATGCTGCGGAAATCCTGGATGCCATTGATCACCTGATCGGGCTGGCGCACCGGCACCTTGAACTGGTACCAGTAGACCTGCCTGGGGCCATCCGGCGTGTTGGCCGAACCCAGGATGCGGTCGGTGATGAAGTTGCGCCCCACCACCATGTCCTGTGGCCGAAGGCTCACCTTGTAGTGGAAATAACTTTCGCTCTCCGCGAGGTTCTGGTCCTGGTTGATATCCTCGCTGCTCGGGATGGTGGTCTGTTGCGTGGGGTAGTTCTCCGGCGAATCCTCGTCGGTGATGCTGTTGCCCTCCGGCGCGTTGAAACGCTTGTACCGCTGCAGGATGTCCAACTGCTGGGCATCATAGTCGCTGCCGCGGAAGTAGTGGTAATCATCGTTGCTGGGATCGTCCTGGATCTTCGTGAGCGCGACAGCGTCGGTCACAGCAGCCGCAGCAGCCTGGAGGAACGGCTCGAACGAAGGGAAGTTCTGCTCCGCCCGGTTCTCGATGAGGAGGCTGCTGGAGAGGCCGTCCATCCCAATGTCCTGGTAGGCGTTGCTGTTGTTGTCCACGATCGCGAACGCGTTCACGATGCTCTGCGTGGTGGGCACCACACCCCACGGCGTGGCCTCGGTGGTGGCCGCCACATCCGCCGCGTTCTTGGGCAGGCCGTTCTCGAACGCCTTGCGCCCGTCACGCAGCACGTCCTCGCTGATGTTGCCAAGGTCGATGTACAGATACCCTCCTGTGCTGTTCACCGAGTTCACGTTCGTGGCCGGCTCCCCTTCACTGTTGCTCGCGTTGAAGAAGGGGTCCATCACCCAGAACTGGATGATCTCGATGTTGCTCGACTCGAAGTCGGTGGTGGTGATCCGCCGGGTGATGCCCGCCCAACTCTGCTCGGGATCGGGCAGCTCACCCGCATCGGTCAGGTTCGGGTTGTAGTTGTACGGCCCACGCTCCCGCGGGTAGTAGCTCAGGTCGAGCACGGGGATGTTGGACGGTGTGCCAGCGGGTAGCTGGCGGTTGGGGAACACCTCCTGTTCGAGGATCTCGCGCATCCGGTTGTCGCTGCGCATCGCCGAGTTATTGGCGATATGGCTCGGCGTGAGCGAATTGTTGCGGAAGAACAAGGGATCGATCACGTACCACGAAAGCTGCGCGCGACGGTACCCGTTGCCCAGGTCACCCACGCTCAGGTTGCCCTCGGGGAAGAGGTCGATGTCCTGTGGCGTGGCCGCATGGAACCAGAGGCTCTGGGTGCGCAGGTCGATGGTGCTCACACTGCCCTCGAAGTCGTCGATGTAGCTGGTACCCGCATCACCGATGGCGCGGCTGTGGCCGGGGATCAGGTAGGCGCCTTCCACGGAAGCGGTGACGTTCGATTCCGCTTTCGTCGCGAAGAACGGCAGTCGGTCCACCATGTTCGTGAGCCACTGCGAACGCGTCTGCCAATTGCCATCGACGCCGACGATCGTGTTCGAGATCGGCTCATCCCCCACGTTCACCTTCTGGGTCAGCGGCCGCTCGTAGAGGTTCATGATGGTACCGCCGAGGACAAGGTCCTTGCTGATGCGGTAATCGAGCCGGGCCCCGGCCAGTGTCTTGGTCTGTATGCTGAAGAGCGAGTTGCTCTCCAGCGCGATGTTCACCGGTGTGCCGCTTTCCAGGATCCCCTGGTTCAGGATGCGCACGCGCCCGAGGTTGTAATCCACGGTATAATCCTGGTTCTCGATGAGGCGCACGCCACCCGCGGTGACCACCACGGAGCCCTGCGGGATGTTCACGCTGTTCAGCGAGATCACATCACTGCTCGCGCTGCGGTAACTCCCCTTCAGGCGGAACCGGTTGAGCGCAGGAAGGTTCTGTGCCGCCGTCTTGGTACTGTCGTAAAGTGGGGTGTAGGTGATGGTACGGCGGATGGCCTCCGGTTGGATCGGGTTGTTCGGGTCCGGTCCGATGAGCTGCTGGTCGAGGTAGCTGCCGAAGGGTTCAAGCACCGGGAAATAGATGCGCCCGTTCTGGGTCATGATGGTACCACCTGTGGTGGCAGCGCCGTCCACGAAGTCGAACCAGCCATCCGGATTGGGCGCACCGTTCGGATCCAATCGATCGAGCGCCAGCGTCTGCAGCAACGGGATCTGGTCCAGCGGTGCGCGCGGGATGTAGTTGATATCGACGCCCGTCGTCGGGTTGTTGTAGATCAGGTCCAGGCGGAAGTTCTCCTGGTTCACCTGGAAGGCGCCGAGCGAGTAAACGTTCTTCATCATCAAGTCCCACAACGGTATGCGCGGGTTGGTGATGGTGGCTTTCAACAAGCGGAGCACAAGTGCGTCCGGGGGACTGATGCCATCCGTGGAGAATTCACCCACCTGGTAGGTGTTGCCCTCGAAGGTGTATTGGTAGGAGACGGCGAGCACCTCGTCGTTGTTCAACGACTGGTTCAATGAAATGAACCCGAGACGCGGGTTGAAGGTGAATTCGTTCACGCCCAGCAGGCGTGCGCTCTCCAGCTTTTCGTAATGCCTTGATGCGACCAGGCCCAACGCCTGCAACGCACCCGATGCGTTCACGAAACTGCGCACACCCGGGTTGCTGCTCACCGTGGCATACAGCGAGTTCTGCGCATTGGACGCCTGGTTGCCCCCGGCATCGGTCACGAGACCGGGGGGCAGATCGGCACTGAAATGGCCCGCGGCGATCGCGGCCGCGCTGCCGTCGTCACCCAGGTCGGTGAACGCGACGACGTTCCGGTTCTGCTGGAAATCCTGGCGCGTATTGGTCACCCATACTTCCACGCGGGTGATCTGCACACCGCTGTTCACCGTAGGCAGGGTGCGCAACGCTCGCTCGTACTGGTCGCGGAAGAAATAGCTGAGGAAGTAGTGTTTGTTCGCCTCGTACTCATCGGCCTTGATGTCGAAGTTGGTGGTTTGCGCGCCTCCCTGCGTCTGCACGTTGCGTCGCTGACCCTTTTCCTGGCTGAAGATGGCCGTGGCGGTGAGGCGGCCGAAGCGCAACTCGGTCTTCAGGCCGAAGAGGCTCTGGCTGCCTTGGATCAGTGTGCCGCGCAAAGGCAGGCTCACGTTACCCGCTTCGATCTTCTGGATGATCTCGTCCTCGTACCCGGTGTAGTCCAGCTTCACCTGGTTCTCGAAATCGAATGTCGCCTGGGTGTTGTAGTTGGTGGTGATCTTCAATTTCTCACCGATGCTGCCCACGAGGTTCAGTTGGATGCGCTGATCGAAGTTGAAGGTGGTGATGCGGCGTTGGTCCACGGGGATCCGTGGGTTCTCGGTCTTGCTGATGTTCAATCCGAAGATCACCTCGGCCGAACCCCGAACCTTGATATCGATGGTGTTGCCACCGAAGATCCGATCGAACGCTTCACCACGCACCTTGATCGTGGGGATCAATCCCTTCTGTGCGCTCTGGCTGTCCTCTTCCACCCGGTCCAGCCAGTAGTTCTGCATGGACCGCTCCATGTCGTAGTTCAGGTACTCGTCCAGCGACATGCTCATGGGTGGACGATAGTCGAAGGAGCCACCGACCGTGCTTTGCATGATGTACTGCCCGGTGCTCGGGTCGTAGATCACATCGTTCTGGATATTCTCCGGATCGGCCAGGTTGATGTTGCCCCCCCCAGGAGCACCAGGCGTAAGTGGATCGGTCAGCGGATACTGCAATTCCACTTCCGGCGAATCCACTTGCATCACCAAGGCCGTGTACAACAAGGTCTTCCCCTTCGCATCGCTCGACCCGAACACCGCAATGGCGAGCAGCAGCAGCCACCTGGCCGCCAGGCCCCAAAGACGTCGGGAAGAGATAACAGGGAACATGTTCGTCGCGCGCCTCAGAGGTTCTTCAGTGTGAGCTTGATCAATTCCTCCAGTCGCGGCGGTTCATCGCCTCGTTCCTTCAACACAACATGCAGGGCCCGCTCGGCCTTGATGCGATCCATGCCCAGGGAAACCAGTGCCGATAACGCCTCGGTCTTGAGCGTATTGCCCGCAGGCACGGGCAGGCCTGCACTTGGCATCGCGCTGCTGGCAAGTCGACCCTGCAACTCGGTGATGATCCGCTGCGCCAGCTTCGGCCCGATCCCTTTGATCCCCTTCAACAGTGCTTCATCACCGGTAAGGATGGCGGTGTACACCTCCTGTGCGCTGCGCGCTCCAAGGATGCCCATGCCGATCGTGGCGCTCACACCCTGCACATCGATCAACCGCCGGAAGAGCTGCCGTTCGTCCGCGTGCAGGAAGCCGTACAACCGGTGTTCGCTCGCACCCGAACGGACATCAACACTCACCGCATAGTGCACATGCACCCTGAACCGGCCTTTCTCCGGTACCTGGGAAATGGACGATGCGGCGAGATGAACGAGGTAGCCCACGCCATTACAATCCAGCACCACATGGTCCGGACCTTTCTCCAATAACTCACCGTTCAGGCTGTCGATCATCCTGTCCCTCCGATATGTAATGTCCTAGAATGAAGGGGGTAAACGTGATGCTATGGGCAGGTCCGTTGAGAGGTAGGGGGCCTCGATGAAGGGCCCGAAAATAGTGGAAACCTTGTCACCACCGCAGCGGCGTTCGCGGGGTCGGTTACCTTGCGCGGTATGGGGCGTTCGCGGGTGGTCGTTTTCACGGGCGCCGGTGTCAGTGCCGAGAGTGGTTTGCGCACCTTCCGGGACAGTGATGGCCTGTGGGAAGAGTACCGGATCGAGGAGGTGGCCACACCCGTAGCCTGGTCCCGTGACCCAGCCAAAGTGCTTCGGTTCTACGACCTGCGGAGAGCACAGGTCCTGGCGGCGGGTCCGAACGCGGCCCATCAGGCCATTGCTCAGCTTCAGGAGCACTTCGCTGTCCAGGTCATCACCCAGAACATCGACGATCTGCACGAACGCGCCGGGAGCAAGCAGGTGATGCACGTGCATGGGGAGATCCTGAAGGCCCGCAGCACCGTTGACCCCGCATTGGTCATGGCCGTGAACGGGCCATCACTGCGCTTGGGCGACCACTGTCCGCTGGGATCCCAACTGCGGCCGCACATCGTCTGGTTCGGGGAGGAGGTGCCCCTGATGACCGAGGCTGCTGCTTTGGTCGCGCGCGCCGACCGCATGATCGTGGTCGGCACCTCACTCGCGGTGTATCCTGCGGCGGGTCTTATCCACTACCTGCCTGATGGTGCCCCGCTGCACGTGATCGACCCGAACGAGGTCGCCGTAGCCCGACGGGGGGTGCGGTACATCAAGGAAAAGGCCAGTGTGGGCATGCCCACACTGGCCTTTTCCTTGATCGAAGAACTCAGCGGCCTGTGACCACGAAGCGGCGTGTGGCCAAGGTGGCCCCGTTCGCTTCCAATGTCGCGAAATAGACACCGGTGGACAGGTCGGCTGTTGAGAGGATAACCGCCTGCTGCGCTGCACGCACACGCTCCATGTGCACGCGCTCACCCACTGTATTGTAGACGACAAAGGTCGTGGCGGGGGTCGCACCCGTTCCTGTGAAGGATACACGAACATCACCTCCGGTGGAAGGGTTGGGGAACACCGTCAGATCGTATTGCGCAGCGGCCGCCTCGTTGATACCCACCGCCTGCGAACAGAATTGAATATCGACCCAAGTGGTGTCGGTGGGGTTGCCGACATCGTACCACACATAGCGGTAAACATTGCAGTTCTCCAAGCCCATGGGGACATGGTAGGCGTGGAAGTTCGTGACGGCAACACCCGGGCTCATGGTGATGGCATGCTGCGGAAGCGCGTTCCAAACAGGCATGGCACCAGCGTCCTGCGGGCCGTAGCACACCCCCCAGCAGAAGTAGTTCTGTGTCCCGGCTGCGACATTGATCTCGTAGCGGCGCACATTCACAGACCTCCCTACAGCCCCTTCGAGCGTGGCGCTCAGGTCCGTTTCAAAAACCGACTCGGTAGGCGCTCCGACATGGATCACCGTTGTTCCGTTCACCACGTTGTTGTCCGCATCGCGGAGGGTGAGCAACTGGGCTTGCGCGGATACCACCAGAACGGAGAGGCAGAACAGGGTAGAGATCTTCTTCATCGCTTGTTGGACGTTTAAGCTTGATGCCGATGGGAGATGGTCCTTTTCGACCGGTCAAAGGTAGGCCGACCGGATCGGTTACATTGGTTCCCGGAACGCTCCACCCGTGTACCACAGTGGCCTCCTAGGATCCCAATGACCGGACCACAACACCGTGCAAGAGGATGCACCGCCGTATACATTTGGACCGCTTCGAAGGAACCTTTCCATGCCCTGTTGGGAGCGGCTCCTCAAAGTCCTGATCGATCGAAAACGTCCTACCAAAAGTCCCTATGATGAAAAAGACCTTACTCATTAGTTTGCTGGCGGTGGCCTCCGTGCGGTCGTTCGCGCAGTGCCCTACGGGCGAGTCGCCCGCAACCATGTCCATCACCACCGACCGTTACGGTGAAGAGACGACCTGGTCCGTGACCGGATTCGGTGGAGCCCCGGTGTATGCTTCCGGCGGACCGTACACCCAACAAGCCGCCAACGGTGCATACAACATGCCCGCGGTGGACTTCTGTGTTCCCGATGGTGTGATCCTGGTCGTGACCGTGAACGACGCGTACGGCGACGGCATGTGCTGCGCTTACGGCGCGGGTTTCTACAGCCTGGTCGTGGGTGGTGTGGAAGTGGCCACTGGTGGTGAGTTCACCGAAGTGGAAACGCACTTCTTCCAAGCTGGTCCGCAACAGACCTATGACGTTGCTGCCCTCACCAACACCATGGAGGATATCGTTGCGCAGGGTAACCGGAACGTGACCGGAACGCTGTTCAATGTGGGCACCATGGCGATCACCGATTTCACGCTGAACTACAGGGTTGATGGTGGAAGCACCGTTTCCCAGGCAGTGACCGCCAACATCGCTGCGGGTGCCACCTATTCCTTCACGCACCCCACTCCTTGGAGCGCCACCTACGGTACGCACTCCGTTGAGGCCTGGGCCAGCGACCTGAATGGAACGTCGGACCAGAACACGGCGAACGATATCGTGACGAAGCCAGTGAACGTCGCATCGAACAGCGCTGTCCGTACCGCGCTGATCGAGCAGTTCACCAGTTCGACCTGCCCTCCCTGCGCGAGCTTGAACACCACCTTCGCACCTACCCTGACCAGCCTGAACACGAACATGCCCGGCAGCACGGTGGCCGCGGTGAAGTACCACATGAACTGGCCCTCACCAGGGAACGATCCGAGCTACAATCCGGACGGCAACACCCGCAAATCCTACTACGGTGTGACCGGCATCCCCGACCTGTTCATCGATGGCAAGCCGATGACCAGCACCAGCGCCAGCTACATCCAGGCTGAAGCCGCCCGCGATGCCTTCGTGGATCTGGAGTTGACTTCCGTGACCAGCGGCAATCAAGTAACGGCCACCGTGACCATGACCCCCTATTGGGGCTTCACCGGCACGTACAAGTTGCACATCGCTGCGGTGGAGGACCATTACTCCTACCCGGCTTCCACCACCACACAGGACGAGTTCCACTATGTGCAGCGCAAAATGATGCCCAATGCGAGCGGGAACTCGCTGACCGCCATGGCGGACGGCGTGGGCCAGACCGTGACCCAATCCTACACCTTCACGATCGGTTCACCGGCACAAGGCAACTACAACATCTGGGGTAGCAGCGTCGATGGCCTGACCCTCGTCGCCTTTGTGCAGAACACCAGCACCAAGGAGGTCCTACAGGCCGCCACCGCAGCCGTGACCGTCGGTACGCCTGAGAATGAACTCGATCGCGGCCTGGCCGTGTACCCGAACCCCACCGATGGTCAGCTGAACGTGACGTTCGACCTCCGGGCCAGCGGCACGGCGCAGATCGACGTGTTCAACGTGCTCGGCGAGCGGGTGCTCACCAGCACCCGTTCCATGAGCACCGGCACGCAGCGCGAGAACTTCGACATGAGCGGCTTGAACAGCGGCATCTACTTCGTGTCCATCCAGGCCGATGGTATGCGCGCTTCCCGCAAAGTGACCTTGAACTAGTGATCTAACAGGATCTGGCCGGGGTCGGCGTTTCGGGCACGGTATTCGCCCGGTTCGTGGACCCCGGCCATTTTCTTTCCCCCACCATGAGAACAAACCTCCTCGTCCTCTCCCTCGCACTGCTCCCTCTGCTCGGCAGCGCCCAGGCCAAGCTGCCTTCGGTGACCCTCCAGACCATGGATGGCAAGAAGGTGGACACCGGGACCTTCTCCAACGATGGGCATCCGATGATCGTCAACTTCTGGGCGACCTGGTGTGCTCCCTGCAAACGGGAACTTGCCGCCATCGCTGAGAAATATGAGGATTGGCAGACGCGTACCGGCGTGAAACTGATCGCCATCTCCATCGATGATGCGCGGAGCATGGCACGCGTCGCGCCCTACGTGAACGGCCAGGGTTGGGACTATGAGGTTTATCTCGACCCCAATGGGGACCTGAAGCGCGCCCTCAACGTGAACAACGTGCCGCACACCTTCCTCGTGAACGGGAGCGGCGAGATCGTCTACCAGCACAACAACTATGAGCCGGGCGACGAGAACGAGTTGTTCCAAAAGGTGCTTGAGTTGACCGGCAAGAAGTGATCTTCGTGCCCATGCGTGGTATCACCCCTGCGATGCGTGGATGCGTCGTCGTCCTTCTTCTGTTGCCATTGATCAAGGTGAACGCTCAGGAGGGCGGGCAGATCCATGGCAACTTCAGTACGGATGTGCAGTACTACAACGAGGATTCGGCCATCGGTGCCGTGGTGCCTGACCAACGCCTGGGTGCGAACGCCTGGTCCAATTTGATCTACACCTATCGCGGCCTCGAGATCGGCGGCCGGTTCGAGAGCTACGAGCCTGCGCTGGCCGGCTACCCGGCTGGACAGGCCTACAAGGGTTCCGGCATCGGCTACCGCTACGCGAAATTCACGCAGAGCGACCTTGAGATCACCGTGGGCAATTTCTTCGAGCAGTTCGGCCAGGGAATGGTCTTCCGCGCCTACGAGGAGCGATACCTCGGCGTAGATAATTCCCTGGATGGTTTCCGTGTGAAGTACCACCCGTATCGAGGGGTCTACCTCAAAGGTGTCATCGGGCGTCAGCGCTTCGGCTTCGACGATGGCGCAGTGAAGGGCGCGGGCATTGTGCGTGGGTTCGATGCGGAAGTGAGCCTGAGCGAACTGCTGGACAGCGCCTGGACATGCTCGAGCAACCTGATCATCGGGGGCAGCTTCGTAAGCAAATTCCAGGAGGACCGCGACCCACTGTTGGAACTGCCCGAGAACGTTGGTGCCTGGGCGTTGCGCGCGAACCTCACCACGCCGCGCTGGAACCTCTACACCGAATACGCCTACAAGATCAACGACCCGAACGGCAAGAACGGCTTCATCTACAAACCGGGCCAGGCGTTGCTGGTGAACGCGACGTACTCTGTCAAAGGCTTCGGGGCCAGCTTTGGGGCCCACACGTTCGACAACATGTTCTACCAGAGCGATCGGGCCTCCCCCACGCCGTTCGACCTGAATATCAACTTCCTGCCGCCACTGACCAAGCAGCATACCTACAATCTACCCGCGACGCTTTATCCCTATGCCACCCAACCCAACGGCGAAGTATCCGCCCAAGGCGAGGTCTTCCGCAAATGGAAGAAAGGCACTGCGCTCGGCGGCAAGTACGGCACCAAGCTGGCCGTGAACTATTCTGTGGCCTATTCGCTTGACACCACACAGTTCGGTGCGGTGGACGATACCACGCAACGCCTCGGCTATTCGACCCAGTTCTTCCGCCCCGGCGACCGCTTGTACTTCCAGGACATCAACGTGGCGGTGAGCAAGAAGGTGAGCGATACCTGGGAATTCACGCTTACCTACCTCAACCTGGTCTATGATATCGATATCATTCAAGGCAAGCCCGGCAAGCCCAAGGTCTACGCCAACATCGTGATCCTCGAAGGCCTCCACAATTTCACGGACCGCAACTCGGTGCGCTTCGAGCTGCAGCACTTGAGCACACAACAGGATCATGGTAACTGGGCCACCGCACTCGCCGAGTTCACCTTCAGCCCAAGTTGGTTCGTGGCCGCCATGGACCAGTACAACTACGTGACCACCGGCAGCACGTTCATGCAGGGTGGTGTGGAAGTGGAACCCGAGCGCCTCCACTATCCGATAGGGTCCGTGGGCTACATCCATGGGGGCAACCGCTTCCAATTGAACTACGGCCGCCAGCGCGCAGGCATCTTCTGCGTGGGCGGTGTCTGTCGCCAGGTGCCTGCCGCCAATGGTCTTACCCTTTCGATCACCAGCACCTTCTGACGCCATGCGGAACAAGCCCTTCCTTCCGGTCGTGCTGCTGGCCTTGCTTGGCCAAGGCTGCGATTATGTGACCTCCCCCGTCGAATCGCCCGGGGGCAACCCGGTCGGCGAGGGAGTGATCCGCAGGGTACTGATCGAGGACTTCACCGGCCACCTGTGCAACAACTGTCCGGGAGCCACCCAGACGGCTCTTCAGCTTCAAGCGGTATACCCTGAGGCCTTGATCGTCGTGGGGATCCATGTGATCAATTTCGCCGCGCCCCAGGCGCCCATCGGCGATGGCATCTACGACACCGATTTCCGCACGCCGGCGGGCAACGACTATGCGAGCCAGTTCGGGGTCTCCTTCCTGCCCACGGGCATGGTGAGCCGCAAGGAGTTCAATAGCTCGGTGCTCCAGGACGATGATGCCTGGTCGAGCGATGTGAGTGACATCCTCGGCGAACCGGCCGACTTTGATGTCTGGTTCAGCCAGTTGGAACACAACGCCACCGCCAACACGGTTACAGCCGAAGTGAAAGTGGCCGTCATCAACCCGGTGATAGGCGACCACAACCTGACCATCTATCTGGTCGAGGACCACGTGACCGACTGGCAGCTGAATTCCCAAGCCACCCCGCCCGATGTGCCTGACTACGACCACCGACACGTCTTGCGCACCAACCTGAACGGGTCGTGGGGCGTGCCCGCGGTGACCGGTTCGGCCGAGGCTGGGGACACCCTCACATTCACGTACACCGACTTTCCCGTGAACCCCGATTGGAACCCGGCCAACTGCGCTTTGGTGGGCTACGTGTACAACACGGCCAGCTACGAGGTGATGCAGGTGGCCGAGCGCAAATTCCAGCCCTGAAACAGCCACCGGTCACCGCCCCATACCGATCGGGTAAAGGGGACGTTATCCTTGGCTCAAGGCTCCGATCGCCTGTGGAAAACCTGCCAACGGCCCCGGCTCCTTCGGCCCCGTGATGTATTACCTTCAACCTCGCTTAACCCGTGATGTGATGATGGACCAGGGAAGGAAGATGATGGAGTTCAGCAAGCAGGTGCTCCAGAAGGTCAGTTTCGACCGCCGCCTTTTCAAGAAAGAACTCATCAAAGCCCGCCGTTGGGTGGGCCAGCATGATCAGTTGGTGCTCAAAGCCTGGTGCCTCGCCACCTTCGGCCACATGTACAAGGATGTGATCGTGGAGGTGTTCGAGAAGACGATGCAGGGCTAGGCCTTACTCCGGCTTTTCGTTCCCGATGAAACGCAGGTTGCGTTCCAAGCCCGTGTACTTGGTGCGTTTCACGGCGCTGCCTTCGAACAACCGATCGAAGACCACTTCGGTCATGCCGTTCCACTCACTCGATGAGAGCGCCATGAGTTCGGGCTTCGGCTTGAACTCAGGCTCGCTGTGGGGCTTGCTGAAGCGGTTCCACGGACACACCTGCTGACAGATATCGCAACCGAACACCCAGTTCGCCATGCGGCCGGAGAATTCCTGCGGGATCGCATCCTTCAATTCAATGGTGAGGTAACTGATGCATTTCGTGCCATCCACCTGATAAGGTGTGATCGCATCGGTCGGACATGCGTCGATGCAGCGCCGGCACGTACCGCAATGATCGGTGGCCGGTGGATCGGGTTCCAGCTCGAGATCAATGACGATCTCGCACAAAAAGAAGAACGAGCCCGCTCCCTGGCGGATCACGTTCGTGTGCTTGCCGATCCAACCCAGACCGGATCGTTGCGCCCACGCCTTCTCCATCACCGGGCCGCTGTCGACGAACGCGCGCATGGCCACCTCACCGAATTGCGCCGCGATGAACGCCATCAATGGTTTCAATCGCTTGCGCACCACCTTATGGTAGTCGCGGCCATAGGCATAGGTGCTCAACTTCGGGGCCTCGGGATCCTCTTGTGCAGGCGCCGTGTGGTAGTTGTAGGCCAGACTGATCACACTCTTCGCGCCAGGCACCAGTTCGCGCGGATCGAGCCGCAGATCGAAGTGGTTCGCCATGTAGCCCATGGCGCCTTGCTTGCCTTCGCGCAACCAGCGCTCAAGACGCGGGGCTTCTTCCTCAAGGAAGCCGGCCCTTGCGATGCCGCAGGCCAGAAAACCGAGCCGATGGGCCTCCGCCTTCACCAGTCCGGCTTTCTCTTGCGGGAGCATGCGGGCAAGTTAGGCCGGCATGTTCCTTCACCCGCAGGTGGGATCGTTGATCAAGCCCAACGCCGATCGAGCGCGTATTTCACCAAGCCCGCGGTACTGCGGACGTTCAATTTCGTCATGACCTTCTTACGGTGGCTCTTTACGGTATCCTCGCTGATGAAAAGCGCCGCACCGATCTCGGCATTGGTCCGTTCCTGTGCGACCATGCGGATGATATCGCGTTCGCGTTGCGTGAGACCGACGTACTCACCCTCCGGTCGCTTGTCCGTGTAGGAATAACCCTTCTCCAGGCTGGCTTGCGCATTCTCGCTCAAGTAACGCCCCCCCTTGAGGACGGTGCGCACTGCGAGCAGGAACTCCTCGCGCCCCGCGCTCTTGAGCAGATAACCGGAAGCGACTTCGATGAGCATGCTGTTCACGTACTCGATGTCCGGGAGCACGGAATAGGCGAGCACCGATTGGTGTGGATAGCGCCCATGGATCTCCCGCATGGTGTCGATGCCGTCCATGCCGGGCAGTGTCACTTCCAGCAGCACAAGGTCAGCCGGGGCGACAAGAAGCAACCGAAGCAGGTCGTGTCCGGTGCGGGCATGGCCTGCGAGGGTCAGGTCGGGCGCGTCGATCAACCACGAGCGAATGCCTTCAGCAATGGGATCCAACGGATCGGCGATATGGATGCGGGCGGGTGACATGGCTGGAGCGTTTAGGTCAACTGATCGGAACGGGCACCTTCGCTATCACACCTCCGTACTTCATCGGCGAGCGGCCAATGAACAAGTACAGCGGACGTGTGCTCGGAGCAACAACCCTAAGCTAGAGGACACACCAGCGCTTGACCAGTACCGTACCTCGAATTCACCACAAGTGGGTAGATAGGTTCTGAAAGCGACCCGCCCGATGGACAAGGCCACAACCGCTCAACGCTTGACGAAGCGTGCCGTCGATACCTGTGCCGATCCGGTCACACGCAACTGGTAGATACCGGCTGGAAGAATCGAAATGTCCAAGGCCTCAAGGCCTGGAACCAGAAGTTGATCCAGCGTGACCCGACCGCTGACATCAAGCACTTGAACCTGTGATCCAACTACCTGACCAGCGCGGCCTAACCAGATCATTTCATCCGCTGGGTTCGGATATACCGTGAAGTCAGGGGTGCCTTGCTCGACGACACTGCTTGTGAGGTCATCCACAGTGAACACAGCTGGCTCGGTGACGATCGGTGCATTGAAGTCGAAGGTGATGCTCGCACTGTTCTCCACGGTCGCATCATTCGCCAAGCCCGCAACCGGTGCGATGCGAAAACTCACGAAACCATGGCTCCCGACCTCGTCCGTTCCATTGTCCGGGAGCATGATATTGTCGAAGAGTACCTGTAGCTGGCCATTGCTGATATACCACTGGCACGGATGACTGCTTCCACCGAAGTGGAACGTATGTGGGTCCAGTGCGTCGGAAAGCATGTCGGTGATCAGCACATCTTCCGCGAGATAGTTCCCCGTATTCTGGAATCGTATGGTGTATTCCAGCGTCCTGCCCTCAGCCAACTCGTCCGTGGTCAAGGTCATCGGTCGCACGTGCTTATCATTCGGGTCGTATGAGCCCACTACTTGTGCGACCAGTTCAATGGAATTATCAGCGGGGGTCTCATCCGATGGTACTGGATCGACGACGCATGACATGGTGAGCGGAGTTCCTATTGGGACGGCAGGATCGGTATACAGCACGACCTCGATGGTGGTGACACTCCCGCCCATCAGCGCGGTCACAGGCCATTGAAGTATGTTCCCGTTCACACTGCTCGGCGCAGGGGTCGCGTTCACATAACTCTGGTCGGTGTCAAATGTGAACTGTAACGTACCGTTCACATCGATCGTGCCCACATTCTGGCAATCCAACCACACCACGTTCTCGAACCCAGGACGGGCCGCTGTGGTGAACATGCCAGCAACAAGGTCCTGGATGTTCGGGGTGACATAAAGACCCAGGTCATTGCCGGTATCCTGCCCGCCCACATCACTGAAGCTGGCCGTCTGTGGAGCGCCGGTCGGTGTCTGGTACAGATAGGGCAACGCTTCGATGGTGAAGTTGCCAGCGCTTACCCAGGCACTGTAGTCACCCAGACCGGCCGAGCTTGTGATCACGTTCCCGGGCTGCACCACAACGTTGCCGTTGGGCATGCCGCTCTCGCCACCGTCGAAGACCCCATCGTTGTCCAGATCATTGAATACGGTTCCCTGAATTTCGTTGCCCCCAAGGCACAGGCTGTTCCAAATCGTGCAAACCAGAGCCCAGTCCCACGCAGGATCGGCAGCGATCGCTGGCGGCTTGTTGGGTAGACAGGTGATCGGATTGACCATGATCAATTCCTCAAGACCAAGCGGCAGGGAGGGTAGGCAATTGTCAAGCAGGCCGTCGCTGCCCATGATGTACTCCAGCCTGTGCAGGGTGGTCGGAAGGGTCGGGATGTTCTGAACGTCAACGTACAGTATGGAGATGTCCTCCAGCGCGGAGGGCCAGGGTGGCAGATCGAAGACAGCGTTGGGCGCAAGGCCCTCGATATGAACACTTTTCAGCTCATCCGGCCAGCCGAGGTCCAACCATTCCTGGAGGTACAAGCCGTCCTGATCATAGAGACCAAGCGTGTCCAGCGTGCTAGGCCAGGCCGCAGGCGGCTGGGCGGCATCCATGCCGTCGATCACGAGATAGCGAAGGCTGGCGGAGAAAACCGGGACCGTTGTGAACCAACATTTGTACAGCATCAGGCGCTCGACCTGCGCTGGTATCTCCGGTAGCGCGTTCTCTTGGAAGCGACACTCGAACAATTGCAAGTCGATCAGTTGGGGGGTGTTGAACAAATACGGGCCAGTGAACATATCGGATGGGTCCGCCTGGACTGAGAGGACCTTCACGTTAGGGGGCAGTATTTGAGGCCACAGCATGGTATCCAAGCCAACGTACATGTTCAACGAAAGGGAATCCACGGCCTCAAAGTGCTCAATGCCTGTGAAGTCAGTGACCCCCGCTAGATGTAGCGATGTGATGGTCGCGAGCTCCGGGGCGTCGGTGTTCAAATCATCGCCGACCATGACTTGAGGGTAGTTCGTCTGCAAGTATTGTCTAAAGGCAATATCCGGTATCGGCACGATCTGCCCATTGGCGGGCAGGGCGGAAAGAAGGATCAGTGCCGTAAGCAGAATGAGAACGCGACGTAAGAGGCAGGTGTGTTCCATGGCGATGACTATGCGAAGTGTCCATTGACTGTCCTGAAGGTAAGACACTGGTTTGCGGAAAAACGTCCGTCCTGTCCGGCAAAAAAAGGAATGTCGAAAGCGATCCTACTCGAATAAACTTCCCGGACGGACGGTCGGCACACGACCCAGATGCTTGTAGGCGCGCTCGGTGCATTGCCGCCCCCGCGGCGTGCGCTGCAGGTAGCCTTCCATGATCAGGAAGGGTTCATACACCTCTTCGATGGTGCCTGCCTCCTCGCCCACCGCTGTCGCGATGGTATTGAGACCTACTGGACCGCCGGCGAACTTGTCGATGATGGCACCGAGAATGCGGTTGTCCATCTCATCGAGGCCGTGCGCATCGACGTTCAACGCCTTGAGCGCGTGCTGTGCGATCGGCAGTTCGATCGTGCCATCGCTTTGGATCTGCGCGAAATCGCGCACCCGCCGCAACAGTGCATTGGCGATCCGAGGCGTGCCCCGGCTGCGCCGTGCGATCTCGTTGGCCGCTTCCTCCACGATGGGCACATTGAGCAGGCCCGCGCTCCGCTTCAGGATGCCCTTCAGCGTGGTGGCGTCGTAGTAATCCAAGCGGCTGTTGATGCCGAAGCGCGCGCGTAGCGGTGCGGTGAGCAATCCACTTCGCG
>JBDTNF010000051.1:0-3682 GCA_039933875.1 Flavobacteriales bacterium
GTAATGAGTGGCCGAACTGCGGGGAAGCCTACATATTGTTCAGCAGCAATGGAGCATTTGTGGCTGATGCAACGGGGGATACAATGCTGAACGGAGCAGGATTGAACCCGAGCGACTACACCTCGAATTGGCCCGAGGGTCTACACCTCTCCCAAGCCTGCCTGATCCTCCCCAAGCCGGATTCACCAGGAATCTACTACCTCTTCCATGGCACCATAGATGATCAAGTCGCCTACACCGCGCAACACCTTTACTTGACCACCATTGATATGAGCCTTGCGGGCGGTCTGGGTGCTGTTGTGACCAAGAACCAGTCCTTGATCAACGATACATTGAACGTTGGCAAGATCACTGCGGTGGGACATGCCAATGGGCGGGACTGGTGGGTCTTCTGCCACAAAGTGAACACGAATATGTTCCACCGCCTGCTTGTCACACCATACGGTATGAGCGTGGATGGATCACAATCAATCGGCATTGTCCGACCACCGGACAACGGACAGGTATGTTTCTCTCCGGATGGCAGCAAGTTCGCCTACTACTTTGGCCAGGATGAGTTGGAAATCTTCGACTTCGATCGCTGTACTGGCACGTTTTCCAATCCAGTTTTCATCGTTGTTCCAGATTTGAATCCCGGGTCGGGTGTAGCCTTTTCTCCGAATAGCCGTTGCCTCTATGTTTCGTCCGTCGAGGATGTATATCAGTACGACACAGAAGCTGCGGACATCGCTGCTTCCATGGTACTCATCGCGCATTGGGACGGTTTCTATTCGCCCAGCCCACCCTTCGCGACAGTATTCGACATTGCCCAACTCGCTCCGGACGGCAAGATGTACATCGGCACGGGCAACAGCACTTTCCACTTGCACGTGATCAATGAACCGGATGTGGTTGGTCTAGCCTGTAACATGGTGCAGCACGGCTTGGAGCTTCCATACTATTTCTTCAACTCTCTTCCCAACCACCCCAACTACCATTTGGGGCCTGTGGATGGCAGCGTGTGCGATAGCTTGGGGATCAATACGGGGCTGCCCAACGAGCAACAGTTGATTGTGCTGCAGGCATTCCCCAACCCCAGCGATGGACGGTTTACACTGAGCTATCCGGTGCGGAACGAAGCGGGCTCACTCGAAGTGCGTGATATGGGCGGCCAAATCGTTTTTCGTGAGCGGATACCACCTTGGAGCCAGGTGCATGCGGTGGATCTGCATGGCTTCGCTGCCGGGCTCTATTCGTGCCGAATGAATTGGGGCACACGAACAGCGACCACACGGGTCGTGCTCACCGAATAGGTCCTCGATGGTGGGCCTCTTCTTCGCTGGCGCCCAGCGATGGAGTAGGGGACAACGAAAAAAGGGTCCGCCGCACGGCGGACCCTTTCGTTCGAATCTTGGTGTGGCTTACTTCACCTTGTCCACAATGGCGGCGAAGGCGGCGGGGTCGGTGTAGGCGATCTCGGCCAGGGCCTTGCGGTCCAGATCGATGTTCGCCTTCTTCAGTTTGTTCATGAACACGCTGTAGCTGAGGCCGCTGAGGCGGGCCGCCGCGTTGATCCGCTGGATCCAAAGGCCGCGGAACTCGCGCTTCTTCAGCTTGCGGCCATCGTAGGCGTGGCTCAGACCTTTCTCCACCGTGTTCTTCGCGACGGTGTACACGTTCTTGCGGCGACCGAAGTTGCCTTTCGCCATGTCGAGGATCTTCTTCCTCCGCGCCCTGCTGGCTACTTTATTCTTACTGCGTGGCATTGTTCGTGGGTTTTTGGGCGTGAGCGTCCACCTTCCGGCGGATCTTGATGCTGCACGTCCTGGTTAACGCTACCTATTGCTACCCGGTGCGATTGGGTTTATCAGTGAAGGAGATTCAGGATCGCCTTCTTGTCGCGGTCGTGCACCAGCCCCATCTTGGTGAGGGCGCGTTTGCGCTTGGTCTCCTTCTTGGTGAGAATGTGGCGCTTGAACGCGTGCTTGTGCTTGATCTCGCCGGTGCCGGTCAGCTTGAACCGCTTCTTCGCACCGGACTTGGTCTTCATTTTGGGCATGGCCTCTCGTGTTGATCTGTCACCCCGGGCTTGACCCGGGGTCTCGATGGTGTTACTTCTTTTTCTTCGGGATCATGAACATGATCATCCGCTTGCCCTCCAGCTTCGGCATGCTCTCGACGATGCCGATGTCCTCCAGGTCCTGGGCGAACTTCAGCAGCAGGATCTCACCGCGCTCCTTGAAAACGATGCTGCGACCGCGGAAGAACACGAAAGCCTTCAGCTTGTGGCCTTCCTCCAGGAACTTGCGCGAGTGCTTCAGCTTGAAGTTCACGTCGTGCTCGTCGGTGTTGGGGCCGAAGCGGATCTCCTTCACCTCGACGGTGCTCTGCTTCGCCTTGATCTCCTTCTGCTTCTTTTTGAGGTCGTAGAGGAACTTCTTGTACTCGATGATGCGGCAGACGATGGGTACCGCTGTGGCGCTGATCTCCACCAAGTCCAGACCCTGTTCCTCCGCCATGCGCAAGGCCTGGGCGAAGGGGTACACGCCCTGCTCCACGTTCTCGCCCACCAAGCGAACCTCGTTCACCCCGTAGATCTTGTTGTTGATCCGGTGCGGGTCTTCCTTGATGACACGACCACGGTACGGACGACGTGCACCGCCACTGGGACGGGGACCACTTGGACGATAGGGAGCGCCTGCCACTTATTGGTTTTTGGTTCCTGTTCAGATCACACGCCGCCGAGTTGTCCCGCCACCCGTTCGCTCACCAGATCGGTGAACGCTTTCAGGGGCATGGTGCCCAAGTCGCCCTGGCCATGCTCCCGCACGGAAACGGTTCCTTCAGCGGCTTCTTTCTCTCCGATGATGAGCATGAACGGGGTTTTGGCGAGTTCCGCGTCGCGGATCTTACGGCCAATTTTCTCGTTCCTTTCGTCAACGGAGGCGCGAATATCGGAATCTTTCAGGGAAGCGGAGAGTTGCCGGGCTTGATCCACGTACTTGTCGCTGATCGGGAGCACAACGGCCTGCTCAGGGGTAAGCCAGAGGGGGAAGCGCCCGGCGGTGTGTTCGATGATCACCGCGATGAAGCGTTCGAGGGATCCAAAGGGGGCACGGTGGATCATGACCGGGCAGTGGCGGGCGTTGTCGCTGCCCACATACTCCAGTTCGAACCGTTCGGGGAGGTTATAATCCACCTGAATGGTGCCCAACTGCCAACGGCGGCCCAAGGCATCCTTCACCATGAAATCGAGCTTGGGGCCATAGAAGG
Source organism: Flavobacteriales bacterium (assembly GCA_039933875.1). Taxonomy (GTDB): domain Bacteria; phylum Bacteroidota; class Bacteroidia; order Flavobacteriales_F; family PHOS-HE28; genus PHOS-HE28. Next base: position 3,253 of record JBDTNF010000051.1, read on the forward strand.
CGGCTTCGCCATATTCCACGAAGGTTTTCAGGCCTTTCTCAGCCGCCGCGTCGATGATAGCCGCCTCGGCCTTCTCCCAGTTGGCTTCACTGCCGATGTACTTGCTCCGATCCACCTTGTCGCGCAGGCTGATCTGGGCCTCGTAGTCGTTCATGTCCAACGCCTTGAACACGAGCAGCACCAGGTCGATCACCTTCATGAACTCCTCCTTCACCTGGTCAGGCCGACAGAAGAGGTGGGCATCGTCCTGCGTGAAGCCGCGCACACGGGTCAGACCGTGCAACTCGCCGCTTTGCTCGTAACGGTAAACCGTACCGAACTCGGCCAGACGCAAGGGGAGGTCCTTGTAGCTCCGAGGCCGACTCGCATAGATCTCGCAGTGGTGCGGGCAGTTCATGGGCTTCAGCATGAATTCCTCGCCCTCGTGCGG
>JBDTNF010000052.1:0-13947 GCA_039933875.1 Flavobacteriales bacterium
GACCACGAAATACTCCTCGCTCGCTTTCCAAAAACAATTCTGAGATGCCCTCTAGAATTCCACCAACGTCCCTACTTGTTCGCCATTGATCAAGCGCCCCAGATTGCCGGGCTTGTTCATGTCGAAGACGATGATGGGCAACTTGTTCTCCTTGCAGAGCGTGAAGGCGGTGAGGTCCATCACGTTCAGGCCTTTCTCATAGACCTCGGTGAAGTTGATGCGATCGTATTTGGTGGCGGTCTTGTCCTTTTCCGGGTCGGCGGTGTAGATGCCGTCGACACGTGTGCCTTTAAGGATAACATCGGCCTCGATCTCGATGGCCCGCAGGCTGGCGGCGGTATCCGTGGTGAAATAGGGATTGCCGGTGCCTGCCCCGAAGATCACGATGCGGCCTTTCTCCATGTGGCGCATGGCGCGACGACGGATGAACGGTTCGGCGATCTGCTCCATCTTGATGGCGCTGAGCAGGCGGGTCTTGTGGCCTTTCGCCTCCAGCGCGCTCTGCATGGCCAGGCTGTTGATCACAGTGGCCAGCATACCCATATGGTCGCCCTGCACACGATCGATGGCCGTGCCGGCCGCCTGCATACCGCGATAGATGTTGCCGCCACCGATCACCACCGCGACCTCGACACCCAGTTGGGCGATCGCGACGATCTCCTCGGCGTACCGGTCCAATCGTTTGGTGTCGATACCATAGTCCTGGTCGCCCATGAGGCTTTCACCGGAGAGCTTCAGGAGGATGCGCTTGTACTTGAGGGCCATGGAGCGGGGCTTGGTTGGTCAAAGGAAAAAAAAAGAGGGAGGCCGAAGCCTCCCTCTCCTATGCATTGATCACGGACATCAGATGGTGAGTGAGTGGCGTTTGAAGCCGGTCACCGTGAGGTCCTTGTCCTGGCTCTTCAGGTACTGTTCCACCGTGAGCTTGTTGTCCTTGATGTACTCCTGGGCGAGCAGGGTGCTCTCCTTGAAGAACTTGTTCAGGCGGCCCATGGCGATCTTCTCGGCCATTTCGGCGGGCTTGCCCTCCTGGATGGCGAGTTCCTTACCGATCTCGATCTCCTTGTCGATCACGTTCTGGGGAACGCTTTCCTTGCTCACCGCGATGGGCGCCATGGCGGCGATCTGCATGGCGGTGTTCTTGGCGGCTTCCTCGAAGCCCGCCTTGCTCATGCCAACGATGCTCGCCACCTTGTTGCCCGGGTGGTTATAGGCGTAGACGAAGGCGGCGGTCACTTCCCCGCAAGCACTCACGTCGATCTTCTCGCCGATCACACCGGTCTGCTCGATGAGTTTCTCGGCGATGGTGAGACCGTTGCTGTCGTAGGCGGCCGACTTCAAGGCCTCGACACTGGCAGCCTGTTTCTCGAGGGCGATGGTCGCGAGGCGATCCGCCATGTTGGCGAAGTCCGCGTTCTTGGCTACGAAATCGGTCTCGCAGTTCACGCATACCAGCACGCCGCGGGTACCGTCGGCGCTGGTCTTGGCGATCACCAAACCTTCGTTGGCATCGCGGTCGGCGCGCTTGGCGGCCACCTTCTGGCCCTTTTTGCGCAGGACGTCCACGGCAACATCGAAATCACCGTTGGCCTCGGTAAGGGCCTGTTTGCAGTCCATCATACCCGCACCGGTGATCTGGCGCAGTTTGTTCACATCAGCGGCTGTAATGGCCATAGTGCTCATGGTTCTCAGGTTATCGTTCATTGATCAATGTGCGATGCGTGATCGCTCACCCATCGTCACGGTCCAGCAGCGCGAACGTTCGCTCAGGCGCCCTCCTCGGTGTCGCCGTCGGTGGGTGCGGTCACAACCTCGGTGGGAACGCTCACCTCTTCAACGGCTGGGGTCACGACCTCCGCAGCTTCCTCTTCAGCACCTTCCTCAGGAGCCTCATCCACGGCGGTCTTGTCGTTCTTGCGCTCCTCCATGCCCTCGTTGATCGCCTTGATCATCTCCTCGACGATCAGTTCGATGCTCTTGGTGGCATCATCGTTCGCCGGAATGGGGAAGTCGATCAGCGTGGGGTCGCTGTTGGTATCCACCATGGCGAATGTGGGGATGTTCAACTTGCGGGCCTCGGCCACGGCGATGTGCTCCTTCACGATGTCCACGATGAACAAGGCGCTGGGCAGACGGGTGAGGTCGGCGATGGACCCCAGGTTCTTCTCCATCTTCTCACGCTGGCGGCTCACTTGCAGGCGCTCGCGCTTGCTCATGTTCTGGAACGTGCCGTCGATCTTCATGCGATCGATGGTGGCCATCTTCTTGATCGTGCGACGAATGGTGCCGAAGTTGGTGAGCATACCGCCGCTCCAACGCTCGGTGACGTAAGGCATGCCGGTGGCTTTCACCTTCTCGGTCACGATGTCCTTGGCCTGCTTCTTCGTCGCAACGAACAGGACCTTCTTCCCGCTGCGTGCGATCTGCTTCATCGCGGCGGAGGCTTCTTCGAGCTTCGCCGCGGTCTTGTTCAGGTCGATGATGTGGATGCCCTTCTTCTCACCGAAGATGTAAGCGGCCATGTTCGGGTTCCACTTCCGGCGCAGGTGGCCGAAGTGTACGCCCGCATCGAGCAATTGTTTGAATTCCAGACGTGCCATTTCCTCTTGTTTAGTTCACTTTCCGTGTTCCCGTTATCACAGGCATCCCGCTGGTAGCCGTCCGCCGTACAGCGGACGAGTCCTGCGGAATTGGATCCTGAACAAGCGCAGGGACCTTAACGCTTGCTGAATTGGAAGCGCTTGCGCGCCTTCTTGCGTCCGAACTTCTTCCGTTCCACGGCACGTGGGTCACGGGTCATGAGTTCTTCGGCTTTGAGTTTCGGCTTGTGCTCGGCGTCGATCTTCACCAGCGCGCGGGCGATGCCCAGACGCACGGCGTCCACCTGGCCGGTGATGCCACCACCATCCACGGTGGCCATGACATCGTACTTGCCCACCGTATCGGTGAGCTTGAAAGGCTGCTCCAGTTTGAACTGTTGCATGGTGATCGGGAAGTACTCCTTCCCTTCCTTGCCATTGACGGTGATCGTGCCTGAACCTTCCGTGAGGACGATACGGGCGACGGAGGTCTTGCGCCGACCGAGGCTGTTGACGGGTTCCATCTTACTTGAGGCTGTTCAGGTCGAGGGTACGGGGCTTCTGTGCTTCGTGCTTGTGCGCGCTGCCCACAACCACATGGAGATTGCTGAAAAGGCGGCGACCAAGGCGGTTCTTGGGGAGCATGCCGCGAACGGCAATCTCCAACATGGCCTCGGGCTTGCGGGCCATCAGGTTCTTTGCGGGTTCGCGGGTCTGGCCACCGGGGTACATGCTGTACCGCTGGTATTCCTTGTCCTCCATCTTGTTACCGGTCAGGCGCACCTTCTCGGCATTGATGATGATCACGTGGTCACCGCAGTTCACGTGCGGGGTGAAGCTGGACTTGTGCTTGCCGCGGACGAGCAGGGCCACTTTGCTTGCGAGGCGGCCAAGTACTTCGTTCTCAGCGTCCACGAGCAGCCATTCCTGCTGCACGGTGGCCTTGTTGGCCATGCTGGTAGTGTGGGTCGTCGATGCCACTGGACGTGGGTTTGATAGGGGTTACTTTCCCGGAAACGGGGTGCGAAGATAGACGGATTTCCTTGAAACGAACAAAGGCCTGTTCGTACCAGCGGCCGGAAACCCGTTCCGCCTCAAATGACCCCCAGTTCCCGCCCCACCTTGGCGAAGGCGGTCAGGGCCCGGTCTATGTGGCCTTCCGTGTGTGCCGCGCTCAATTGGACCCGGATGCGGGCCTTGTCCTTGGGCACCACGGGGAAGAAGAAGCCGATCACATAAATGCCCTCCTCCAGCAGCTTGTCCGACATCACCTGGCTCAGTTTCGCATCGCCCAGCATCACCGGTACGATGGCAGCACCCGCACCCACGGTCTTGAAGCCAAGGGCTTCGATGCCTGTGCGGAACCGGTCCACATTGGCCTCCAGCTTATCCCGCAGGTCCGTCGAGCGGCTCAACAGGTCCAACACAGCGATACTGGCACCTACGATGGCCGGGGCCAGGCTATTGCTGAAGAGGTAAGGGCGGCTCCGTTGGCGGAGCATGTCGATGATCTCCTTGCGCCCAGTGGTATAGCCGCCCATGGCCCCACCAAGCGCTTTGCCCAATGTGCCGGTGATGATATCCACACGGCCCGTGACCCCGCAATGTTCCACACTTCCCCGACCGGTCTTCCCGATGAACCCTGCCGCGTGGCATTCGTCGACCATGACCAACGCGCCATACTTATCCGCCAGATCGCACACACCCTTCAGGTCGGCCACGATGCCGTCCATGCTGAACACGCCGTCGGTGACGATGAGCTTGAAGCGATGCTGCTTCTCGGAGGCCGCTTTCAACTGCGCCTCCAGGTCGGCCATGTCATTGTTCGCATAGCGGTATCGCGCCGCCTTGCACAGCCGCACCCCATCGATGATGCTGGCGTGGTTGAGCGCGTCGCTGATGATGCAGTCCTCCTCGCCGAGCAGGGGCTCGAACACACCGCCATTGGCATCGAAACAGGCGGCGTAGAGAATGGTGTCCTCGGTGCCATGGAAGGTGGCCAGCTTGGCTTCGAGCTCTTTGTGGGTGTCCTGCGTGCCGCAGATGAAACGCACGCTGCTCATGCCGAACCCGTGGCTGTCCAGGGCGGAGTGGGCGGCGTTGATCACATCCGGATGCGAGGAAAGGCCGAGGTAGTTATTCGCACAAAAGTTCAGCACCGTGCGTCCGTTCACGGTGATCTCCGCATCCTGGTCGCTGGTGATGATGCGTTCCCTCTTGAACAGCCCGGCGCTTTCAATGGCGGAGAGTTCCTGGCGGAGGTGTTGTTGGAGTGTGCCGTACATGAGGTTCAATTCTGGTAAAGCAACGCAAAGGTGCAACCGATCAACGAAGTGTTCGTGTCAGGCGGGCGTGCGTGAACGGACCCACGGGCGATCCCAAAAAAAGCTGGACGTCTCAGCCTTTGTCCACCACGCGCGGCACCTTGAAGTAGTCGCTGTCCTTCACCGGGGCATTGCTGAGGGCCTCCTGCTTGGTGATGGTCACCTCCGCGACATCCTCCCGCAGGACGTTCTCCTCATCGGTCATGAAGATGAGCGGCTCAACCCCGGCGGTGTCCACTTCGTTCAATTTCTCCACAAAGCCGAGCACACGCTCCATGTCGGCGAGGATCGCCGCGCGTGCGGTGGGATCACTGAAGTCCAGTCGTGCCAGTTCAGCGATACGGTCCAGGGTGGCTTCGTCGATCCTCATGTTTCGAGCAGTGGACTTTCGATGGTGCGGTACACCTGCTGGCGCAAAGTAACCAGATCGGCTTCGGTCAAGCCGTTGGTGTGCACGGTCGGATGCACCACCGCGCGGGCGATGCCCGGACGTGCGCGGCTGAATAGTTCAGCGGGTTCGCCGAAGTACCGCCAATGATCCAGGAACGTAATGGGGACGATGGGGACCTGCTTCTCGATCGCGAGCTTGAAGGCTCCATCCTTGAACGGCTTCATGCGCGGGGTGAACACGGGGATGGTGCCCTCGGGGAAGATGGCGATGCTGGTGCCACGGTCGATGGCCTGCGCCGCGCGGCGGAAGGCCTTGGCCGCTTCGATATGGCTGCCACGGTTCACCGCGATGTTCATGTCCTTGAAGAAGATGTTGAAGAGCGGCCACTTCAGCAGTTCGTACTTGCCCATGAAGAGGAAGTAGCGCGGTACCACATTGTACATCTGGATGATGTCCAGATAGCTGCTGTGGTTGGAGCAGATGATGTACGGCGGATCGGGCAGCGAGGCACGGCGCTCCACACGCAAAGGCACACCGATGGCGCAATGCAGGAAGAAGGCCCATCGGCGTTTCAGGCGGAACGCTTTCACGTAGCGCTTCGGCTTGTGCAGCAGGATCCTGAACGGGATGTACAGCACCACGAGCGAGGTGAAGAACACCACCGCGAACCAGAGCTTGAACACCCAACGCAACGGCAGGAACAGCCACTTGAAGAGCGGCACGCGGCGGCTTTCGCCATCCAGCACACGGGGACGTTCGGGGGATGTTGGAAGTGGGGTCGGCACCGGAAAAACGAACCCCGACAAGTCGGGGCAGGCCGCGAAGGTAGGGTCGGGGCATCCGTCGCTTCTACCTTCGCGGCCTCCGCCATTCGGCGGATGCAACACATGGCCCGCATCCTTACAGGCATCCAAAGCACCGGCATCCAGCACCTCGGCAACCTGCTGGGCGCCATACAACCCGCCGTCGCCATGAGCAAGGCGCCGGGCAACGACGCCTTCCTGTTCATCGCCGACCTGCATTCCTTCACCACCCAGCGCGATCCGCAGGTGTTGCGTGAGAACTCCTACGGGGCGGCGGCTACCTGGCTCGCGGCAGGATTGGATGTGAACGCTGTGACCTTCTACCGCCAGAGCGATGTGCCCGAAGTGACCGAACTCACGTGGTACCTCGGCTGCCTCGCACCCTACCCCATGCTCGCCAATGCGCATTCGTTCAAGGACAAGAGCGACCGCCTGAGCGCGGTGAACGCGGGTATCTTCTACTACCCGGTGTTGATGGCCGCGGACATACTTCTCTACGACGCCCAGCACGTTCCTGTTGGCAAGGACCAGGTGCAACACATCGAGATCGCGCGCGACATTGCGGGGGCCTTCAACCGGGCATACGGGGAAGACACCTTCGTGGTACCCGAAGCCAGGGTCGACGCCCAAGTGATGGTCGTGCCTGGTACCGACGGCCAGAAGATGAGCAAGAGTTACGGAAACACGATCAACGTGTTGGCCGATGAGAAGGAGTTGAAGAAACAAGTGATGGGCATCGTGAGCGACAGCAAGACGCTCGAAGAGCCCAAGGATCCGTCGACCGACAATACGTTCAAGCTGTTCGCGCTGGTCGCTTCACCCGAACAGGTGGGGACGATGCGCGAGAGCTATGTGCGCGGCGGCTATGGCTACGGTCACGCCAAGAAGGAATTGCTCGGTGTGCTGATCGATCGCTACGCGACGCAACGGGCGACTTTCCAGCGGTTGATGGCCGACAAAGGCGAACTCGACCGGCAGCTGAGCATCGGGGCTGATAAAGCGCGGCAGGTAGCGCACGGGGTATTGCGCCGGGTACGTGAGCGCGTGGGGTACTCGCGCTAGGCCATGCCTTTGTTCAAGATGCAGCGAAGGCGATGCCGACGTCGGCATTCCGGCGCTCCAGTGTGCGCAACAATACACCGACGCAGAGGATAAGGCCACTCATCTCGAAGGTCTCCTCGAAGGTGTAGAGCGTAACGTAGGTGGGGTTGGAATAGAGGAAGCAGGAGCCCTTTTCCCAGATCAAGCACGGCAACCAGGTCAGCTGCTCATCCGACAAGGCACCGACTTGCGCCGCTTCGGTCACCCGGCCACCCAGGGACTCGAAGAACACCGCACCGAGCAGGTAGATGGCACCCGCGCCAAGCAGGCCCCAGCGCAACCGTGGTTCCATCTTCAACAACCAGGGTGTGAGGATGGCCAGCAGCGCGATCATCGCGATCGCGTACGGAATGATCCAAGCGTAATAGAGCATACCGAAATGCTCGCCACCTTCCCCAGCACCCATCAACCGCTGGGTGGCGAAGATCAGTTTCTCGTGGATCTGGGAGCCTTCGTCCAGCCCCAGGAATCCGAAGACCAGCGCCATCAGGTTCCAAGGTCGGCGCGCCTTGCCCTGCACCGTGTGGCCCAGAACGAAGAAAAGCGTGGCGCCAGCGAAGAAGAGCAGCACATTGAACAGGGCCGGCAGGTTGGTCTCACGATCCAGGTCGAACAATTCGGTCATTGCCACGAGCGGGATGTGGAACTTGAAATGCGCCACAACAACAGCAACGTGGAAAAGCAGAAGCACGGCCAGGAACATGAAAAGCACACGAACGGTCCGCCGTGCGGAGAGGTGGATGGGGATGTGCATGCGTGCTGTTTGGAACTGGCCGCGAAGGCGACTCTGTAATGAGGATCTTAACCGTGTGTGAATGTATCGGTGCCGAACAGGCCGACTCAACACCGCGCAGGTCGGCAACGCACAGGTGATCGTTGATCACCAAGACCGCGTATCGATCGGTCAGCGCCCCGAGCGCTCGTACCGCGCTTTGTAAAGTCGGTAGAGTTGCTGCTGGTGGTCGTCCAGCACGATGCGTCGGCCCTGGATGAAGGCATGCCGGATGGCATTGGTGCGCATGTCCAGTGCATCACCGTTCGAGACGATCAGTGTCGCATCCTTGCCAACAGCGAGACTTCCGCAATGGTCGTCGATACCGAGCACGGCGGCCGCATCGAGTGTGATGGCGCGCAGGGCATCCTCCGATGAAAGCCCGTAGGCGCTCGCCGTACCTGCGATGAACGGCAGGTTGCGCACGCCCATGTGTTCGTGGTTCCCGGTGTACCCCAGACAGAAACGCACGCCCCGTTCCTTCAGCAGAACAGGCAGGCGATAGGGTAGGTCGACATCGTCCTCAGGCCGCAAAGGCAGGCTGTGCAAGCGGGCAAGGACCACATCCACCTTGTTCTCGCGCAAGAGATCGGCCACGCGCCATGCATCATAGCCACCCACGATCACGGTACGTTCCACACCCATCTCCTTGGCGAACTGCACCGCTTCGCTGATCTCGCGCGCAGCATCGGCACGCACGAAAAGGCTCTTGCGTCCATCGAACACACCGCGCATGGCCTCCATCCGCAAGTCCACTTCCATGGGCGAGGCGACCGTCGCATACGCGCTCGCCTTATTGAAGAACACACGCAACTCCTCCAACTTGGTCGCACGCTCATCCTTCTTTTCCCGATCCGTCTCCCCGGGTTCCGCCCACCAGCCCGAGCGTTGGTAGGCCGCGGGCCAGGTGAGGAAGATCCCATCATCCATCCGCAGCGTGGCTTCCTCCCGGTCCCATGCGTCGAGTTGCACAATGGAACTGGTGCCAGCGATGGTGGGTCCCCGTGGTGCGATCTGCGCCAGGAGCACCCCGTTGCTCCGCACGGTGGGGATCACGCGCGAGTCCGCCTTGTAGGCACTGATCGCGCGCAGCTCCGGCTCAAGGGTACCCATGTCCTGCTTGTCCACGGTGGAGCGGATCTGTTCGATCTCCTCCAAACCGAGCACGGCATCGGCGGCGATGAACCCAGGGTAAACGTGCTGGCCCGTGACGTTGATCGTGGTGTCGTAGGCGGTTGTGACACCGTAGGCATAGCCCACATAATCGATGCGACCGGCGCGGAACCCCACAGCGCCATCATCGATCACACGACCATCTCCCACGTGCACGGTCCCCCCGGTGACCAGAACGCTCTTCACTTGCGCCGGTGCCGGCGCGATCGGCTGTGCGGATGCGCTTTGGAACACGGCCACGCATAGCGACAGGATGATCGCGGTTCTCGTTCGCCTGGTGTTCCTCTCTTTCATTTCAAACGGGCGATGCATCCATCGCCCCTACTGATCCTCTCCTGAACCAATGTCATCACATTCCCACAGGTGCTGTTGCTCCCGGCGCGCTTTCCGCGTGGGGGCACCTTCGGCCTTCGCCGCTATCATGGCCCGCACCAGGCGATCGCGCTCCGCGGCGATCCACACCCGTCGTTCAGCATCCTCCTTGACGTCGTAGTAGCGGATGCCATCGATGTAGGTGCTCTCCACGCGCGCCTGTATGCTCAATGGGTTGGTGCTCCATATCACGATGTCCGCATCCTTTCCGGGTTCAACGCTGCCGATACGCTGGTCCAGCTTCAGCATGCGGGCCGGGTTCAAGGTCACCATCTTCCAAGCCTCCTCTTCGCTCACACCGCCGTACTTCACCGTCTTCGCAGCCTCCTGGTTCAGGCGACGGCTCATCTCCGCATCGTCGCTGTTGATGCCGGTGTTCACGCCGTGCATACGCAGCAGCGCCGCGTTGTAAGGGATCGCATCGTACACCTCGAACTTATAGGCCCACCAATCGGCGAAGGTGCTCGCGTTCACGCCGTGACGCTTCATCCGGGCGGCAACCTTGTAGCCTTCGAGGATGTGCGTAAAGGTGTTCACCTTGAACCCCATGCTGTCCGCAACATGCATGAGCATGTCGATCTCGCTCTGCACATAGCTGTGGCAGGTCACGAAGCGCTCACCGTTCAACACCTCCGCCAGCGCGTCCAGCTGCAGGTCACGACGGGGGGCCGGCCCACGGTCCTTCGGCTTCTGGTTGGCCCAGAGACGCCAGCGCAGATCGTACTCATGCGCACGGTGGAACGCGTCGTAATACACCTGCTCAACACCCATGCGCGTTCGCGGAAAGCGATTGCCGGGCCAGTTGCTCTGCTTCACGTTCTCGCCAAGAGCGAACTTGATATGCCGCGGCGCATTGCGGATCAGCATACTGTCGGCGGCCTGACCCCAGCGCAACTTGACCAACGCGCTCTGCCCACCGACCGGGTTCGCCGAGCCGTGCAGCAACTGCACCGTGGTGACACCACCGGCGAGGTCGCGGTAGATGTTGATGTCGTCCGGATTCACCACATCACCAATGCGCACCTCACTGCTGATCGCATTGGCACCTTCGTTCACACCGCGCGAGATGGCGATGTGCGAATGCTCATCAACGATGCCGCAGGTCAGGTGTTTGCCGGTGGCATCGAGCTCCGTAACGAGCGGTGGATGTTTGCCGGGGAAGAGCACCTGCACATCCAGCCCCTGCCCCACTGCTTTCACTTTCCCCTCGTGTACGCACACGTCAGCGTTGCGAAGTATGCCCTGCGGACCGTTCGTCCATACCGTGGCGTGGCGGAAGATCACCGTACCCGCAACAGGTGGTGCCATCCAACCATCGCCGACCAACGGGAAGGTGATCGCACCGGGTATTCCCGGCACCGTGGTCTTTGTGCTGTCGTTCTCCGACTTTCTGGGTACACTTCTATCCGCTTGGCGGATGGCGCTCCATGCGAACCACTGGCCGCCGGGCCGTTGACCCTGTCCATCCCACAGCCCACCATCAGCATGGATGGTTCCGCTGAGCCGTTGCAGCGCTTGCGGGTCGTCCTTCGGTGCGAAACTCAAGCTCACCAACTCACCCTGCCTTTCGAGTCGGGCTTTTACTTTCACGCTATCCGGTTCGCTTGCGCGACGGACAGAGGCCTCCCATTTGCCGGGAGATCCCTTCACTTCAAGGACCCAGATCGCATCGCCCAGATGCAGGTCGTACGTGCCCCCCCAACGCGGCTCATCGCTGTCGTCGAGCAGGAACCGTTTCCCATGCACCCACGTTTCGTGTATCGTGTTGCCCGGGTCCAACAAGTGGTCCGATGTGATCAGGAAGTTCGCCACCATCCCCGGCCGTAGCGCACCCAGGCGATCGTCCAACCCGAACAGGCGCGCAGGATCGGTGGTGAACGCTTCGATCGCCCGTGCGCTGTCCAGTCCGCAAGCAACGAGCTTGCGCATGTCCTTCCACAGGTCCTTCAAGTCCTTGCGCCCCGAGCAGGTAAGAGCGAACGACACATGCGCGCTGTCGAGGAGCGCGGCGTTGAAGGGCGCCATCTCCCATTGCTTCAGCCGTGCGAAGGAAACCTCCAGCGCATCATAGGGATCCTCCACATCGTAGGCTTCCGGCAACACCACCGGCACCAGCAAAGGCAGCCCGGTCGCACGGATGGCATCGAGGCGGGCGTATTCGTCGCCTGCACCTTTGATGATCCCCGGTAGCTGGAACTCACCCAGGATCTTCGACCACCGCAGCACATCATTGCGGTCGTCGGCCTCCACCACGATCCGTCCTTTCAACTCCGCTCCCAGTTCGGCCAGCACCGCATCGGTCTCCGTGGGTCGTTGCTGCGTGGCCACCCATTGCGCATCATAGAACGACTGTCGCACCAGGGCGATCGCACCCATTTCCGCACTGGGATAGCCATCCGGCGAACTCCCCTTCCTGAGGCTGAAGTGCGCAGCAAGGTCTGGCCGAAGCACCGCCTTGGGCAGCACTTCATCGCTCAGCAACAACGCGGCGGAAGTGCCGCGCGCTATACCGTCCATGCGGTGTGTGAACACCGTGGCGAAGCCTTGCGCACGCAACTCCCCGGCCTTCTTCGCATCGTAGCGCAGGAGTTGGTGGGCATGCGCGTCAGCGCGCAAAGCGCCGTTCCAATGCCGTGCGCCCTTGGTCTCCGTCTTGCGTTCCTCCGCCGTGCTCGGAGGGAGACCGAAGTCACTGTATGGCTCGATCAGCGCGGGCCAGATGTGCAGGCCCTTGAGGTCTCGCACCACCGCCCCGGGCGGGATGGCGACACCCGTTCCAGCGAACAACACGTCCCCGTCCTTCACCACCAGCGTCGCGTTGGGCAACGCGGTGCGCGCATCGATGTGCAGCGTGACGTTGATGAACGCGGTGAGCTCTGGTGCCACCGTGGCCACATGGCCTGCCGGAGCAGTGCTCTGGGCTCGCGTCGACACGGACACCGCCATTGCGGCGAGAAGAGTGACGTACGAACGCATGCGATGTGTGGCGAATGTAGCGGCTTTGGTGGCGCTACATCGGGCCATTGACCCGACAGTGAACAGCCTGTCCTAATTTCGTCCCCGCTCCCCCTGCAAGGGGTCCGTCAACGCTCGCCCCATGGACTTCCTCTCCTTCCTCCACAGCCTGATGCGCTATGGCGTGCTGCTGACGGTGTTGTTCGCGTTCCTGTTCAATTTGCGCGGCTGGCTGATGGACCGGCCGATCCTCACCGGTGAACGCATGGTCACCATCCTCGCCATGGTGCTCTGCCATGTCCAACTCGTGATAGGGGGCCTGCTTTACGTGCTCAACTGGGGTGCGCTTTCCAGCCCCGACGCGGGGCCACTCCAGCACTTCGTCAAATACGAGCATCTGGGAAGTATGCTCATCGCGATCATCCTGATCACACTGGGCCGGTCCCTGTCGAAGCGAGCGAAGGACGAGCGCGCGAAGCAGATGCGCGTGGCCATCTTCTATGGCATCGGCCTGTTGTTGATGCTCTGGGCCACGCCCTGGCCGTTCACCGAAGTAGGGATGGGATTAGGCTGGCTATGATGAAGGCGCTCCTCACGATCGGCTTGATGGCCCTCTTGGTGCTCGCCTGCGGCAGCGGTGACACCGCCGCACCCATGAACGCGGACGCAGGCATCGGCAAGGGCGAACAACTCTTCGCGATGAACTGCGTGCTGTGCCACGGCAAGGACGGCAAGCTCGGCTTTAACGGGGCCAAGGACCTCACGGCATCCACCCTCACCAAGGCGGAGATGATCGCCATTGTGACCAACGGCAAGGCCCCGACCATGATGCCGTACAAGAACATGTTCACCGCGAAGGAGATCGACACGGTGGTGGACTATGTGCGCACGTTGGGCAAGCGCAAATGATCGATCCACTGGAGTTGAAGGGACAGGCGGAGAGCGCCGTGCTCATCGGCCTGATCACCGATAAGCAAGATCCCGAGCGAGCCAGGGAATACCTGGACGAACTCGAATTCCTCGCCTCCACGGCGGACATCAAAACGTTGAAGCGTTTCACGCAGCGCATGCACAAGCCCGATGGCCGCACTTATGTGGGCAGCGGCAAGCTCGCCGAGGTGAAGGCGTGGATGGAGGAGCACGATGCGGGCTCGGTCATCTTCGACGATGAGCTCTCGCCAGCGCAGCAACGCAACCTGGAGAAAGAGCTGGGCAAGCCCGTGCTGGACCGCCCACGGCTGATCTTGGACATCTTCGCCCGCAGGGCACGCAGTGCGCACGCCAAGAAACAGGTGGAACTGGCCCAGTACGAGTACATGCTGCCACGCCTCACCAAATTGTGGACCCACCTTGAACGCCAGCGCGGTGGCACGGGCACACGCGGCGGGGCCGGCGAAAAAGAGATCGAGACCGACCGTCGCCTGGTGCGCGACCGCATCGCACTGCTCAAGTCGCAGTTGAAGGACATCGACCGGCA
>JBDTNF010000053.1:0-9042 GCA_039933875.1 Flavobacteriales bacterium
GATCCGAACGGCAGCCGCTTGCGCGCTGAGGGCATGTACACCGCAGCCACGTTCCGCGCTCCCGGCACCATGGATGGCCAGGTGCTTGAGGCCCGCCTGATCCAGTGGGGCGACGATTTCACCGGTATCGCGAACGCAGCGTTCACCAACATCCCGGTGATCCAAACGGGCGAGTACTTCTATGAGGCGGACCTGTCCGAGGAATTGATCTACATCCCTTTCGCCGAACCGGTGATCCTGGAGGACAACCAGCGCTACCTGTTCTGCATCTGGACCCCGAGCGACTCGGTCTTCATCGGCCACAACAGCACGCTGGATTACAACGAGAACGAACTGATCTATGATGAGCCGAGCACGGTGATCAGCGACAACGACACCTGGTACCCCGCCGGCTTCGGTAGCGATGTGCCGACCGGTATCGCAGTGAAGTTCGGAGCGGCGACCGATGCCATCAACGAGATCGATCGTGTTGACATCACGCCTTACCCGAACCCGACGGCGAACGTGTTGCGCATCCCGCTGAAAGGCCAGAGCGGCGCAGCAAACTTGCGTGTGTACGACCTGAGCGGTGCCCAGGTGATACAGACGCGCACGAGCGTGGGTGGTGATCACACCTTGACGGTGGATCTCGCCAAGCTCGCGAACGGCACGTACATGTTCCACATGGACTTCGACAATGGCCAGCGCTCGGACTTCCGGGTGGTGGTGACCAAGTAAGCGCAGTTCCTACCTGCCGCTGTCGAGCGCGGTTCCCTTCGGGGGGCCGCGCTCGTCTTTTTCATCACCATACCAACCGGCCGCCACGCCTTGTGAGCAGCCGTTGGCGCGTGGTACGGACCGCGTGACAGGGTCTCTAACGTTGTGGGAACGTGCCCGCGCCTGAATTCCCGCGAAGGCCATTGCCATGTCCAGCGTTCAACCAAATCCATCCATCCTCATGAGAGATCTGTTACTCTCCACCTTCCTCACCATCGGTTCCCTTCCTGTGATCGGCCAGGTGGTCGTGCAGGTGCTCACACCGGCATCGATCGCTGGTGGCTTCGACAACGCCTTCGCGGTGAACGCGGGATCGAACAGCTGGGCGATGCCCGACCTCACGTTGCCGGCGAACGCAGTGCAAGGAGCGGCCCAAGTGGTCAGCGATGGTACGGCGGCCGATTCGCTCGGGTGCAATGCACTCACCAATGCCAGCGAGGTGACGGGCAAGATCGCCATCGTCTACCGCGGGACGTGCAGCTTCGGGGAGAAGGCCTTGAACGCCCAGAACGCCGGGGCCATCGCCGTGGTGTTCATCAGCAACGGCGAGGACCTGAACATCAACATGCTCGGCGGTGCCGAAGGACTGCAGGTGACGATCCCGGTGGTGATGATCGCCGCATCGAGCGGCGCGCTCATCCGGCCCGAGCTGGACGCTGGCACCGTGACCATGTTCATCGGGAACAACTTCGGCGCCTTTCCCTTCAACCTCTCCTTCGATGAGCAGGATGTGCTCGTTCCGGGTGTCGCATCGCTTCCCGGGCTGGTGGCAGCGGACGCGAGCGAGTTCAATGTGCTGTTGGGCGGATGGATCCACAACAACGGTTCGGCCGAGCAGACCACGGCCCGCATGAACGTGAAGGTGGTCCAGGATGGCAACACGCTCTACGACGAGACCTCGGACCCGGCGACGATCCCTTCCGGCGACAGCCTCTTCGTGGATCTGGGCACCTTCGACCAGCCGACCTACTCGGGGCGCTACGCTGTGGTGTACACCGTTCTCTCGGACGAAGCGGATGCCTACCCGGCGGACGACACGCGGGAGTTGAGCCTTGCCATCGGTGATGTGTTCAGCTACGCGCCCACCGATGCGGCTTCCGGTATACCGATCGACAATACCCACGTGGTTCCCGCCGCGCTCACCGGCACGTTCACGAACTGCATCCAATTCACCAACGCGAACGCCAGCCGCATCGCGGCGACCGGCCTGTACTTCTCCGCCCGGACGCAGGCGGACGAGGTCGCACCCTTCGACAGCGTGCTAACGGGCATGATCGCCCTGGCCAATGCCTACCTGTGGACCGATGATATCGCAGGACCGTTCACCACACCCACCGTCGACGGATTAGCGCTGCTCTCGTCCAAGGAATACTCCTTCCCCAGCGACCTGCAGGACCAACCGATCTTCATACCGTTCGATGAGGCTGTGGAACTCGACGACAACGCGCGCTACCTCTTCTGCATCCAGACCTTCGATGCGCTGCTCCGGCAGGGATGGAATTCGACGCTGGACTACCAACAAAACTTCCAGACGATCGGCGAACCCGTCTCGCTCTTCCAGAACGGGGATACCTGGTTCAACGGCTTCACCGCGCTCAGCGGCGTTCCGAGCATCGGTGTCCAGACCATCGATGCCAATACGATCGGTATGGCGGAACACGACAAGGTGGACATCACCCCGTTCCCGAACCCGACGGCCCGGCTGCTGAACATTCCCATGCAAGGCCTGGGCGGGGCAGCGGTCCTGAGGATCTTCGATCTGAGCGGAGCGAAAGTGGCCGAGCAGCGCGTGAACGTTGGCGATCGGATGCTGGCGGTGGATGTGTCGACCGTCGCCAATGGCACCTACCTCTTCCAAATGGACTTCGAGAACGGGCAGCGATCAGAATTCAGGGTGGTGGTCGCGAAATAGACCCTCGTTCCCGTCGATGCGAGCGCGGTCCGTTGCGGGGCCGCGCTCGTTCGTTCCCGCGACGATCACACGATCACTCGCCGATATCCTCGTTCCAGAGCGCAGGCTCGGCAGCGATGAACTCCTCCATCATCGCCACGCACTCCGGCAGGTCAAGGTCGATCACTTCCACGCCGTGGCTTTCCATGAAGGCCCTGGCACCGGCGAAGGTGCGGCTCTCGCCCACCACCACCTTCTTGATCTTGAACTGCACGATGGTGCCCGCGCACATGTAGCAGGGCATCAGCGTGGAATAGATCGTGGTGCCCTTGTAGCTGCCGATGCGTCCCGCATTGTTCAGGCAATCCATCTCGCCATGCAGGATCGGGTTCTTCTCCTGCACGCGTTTGTTGTGTCCGCGGGCTATGATCCTGCCCTCGCGCACCAGCACTGAGCCGATGGGGATGCCACCCTCGCTCCGGCCCTTCTGCGCCTCGTCGATGGCGGCTTGCATGAATTCGTCCATGGCTTCAGTTCTTGATCCTCACCATGGTAATGGTTGTGCGATGCTCGACGGGCAACCAAGTGTTCTCGATAACCACCGACTCAACTTTGAATTCATCCACAATCTCTTCTCCATGACCAATCCTAATGAAAAGCTCTCCGGCACCATCGACAACCCTTGCTGCGAATTCTCGATTCTTGAATCTTAATTCCTCCATTGGCGGTTCTTGACAATAGTGACCTTTTGTTAGGTTGAAGCGAACGCCGTTGCGAAAGGACCACCGCACAAATTCACAACAATACGTCGAATACCCACCTGTACCTTGAACGAGACGAATCGTATCTGACCTGAAGTAGGCGCTATCTGTATTGCAAGCAGCCCACGTTGCATCGGCATAGTCAACCTTGCTACTCGCTTGGAAGAGTTGCCTCATCTTCTTTGCGTCGAAATCCTGGGAGTTCGCCGAAGAACAAACGCCTGCAAGGAGGACCGCGAGAGCTGTCGATAGATTCAACATTAAGACTACCCTTTGTAGTGCCTTGGCTTCTTCTTCACCAGTGCCTCCGCAGGCTCCGGCACCCAATGGTGCAGCCCGCCCGCAAGCGGATCATCGAAGGTCTTGGGGATGTTCCCCGCGGCTGTGCGCTCACCCCACGTAAGGTGTTGCTTGCCGTCATCGCGACGCTCCATGGTGATGCACTCTTCAACCGGGCATACGAGCGAGCAGAGGTTGCAGCCCACGCAGTTCTCGTCGATGATGCTCGGGATGCGGTTCGCAGGATCACTGGATAATGCGATCGCCTGGTGCGCGCCATCCTCGCAGGCGGTGTAGCAGAGCTGGCAGCCGATGCACTTGTCCGGGTTGATATCCGCGACGACCTTGTACTTGAGGTTGAGGTCCTCCCAGTGCAGGATGTTCGGCAGCGCTTTGCCTCGGAAGTCTTCGATGGTCTTGAAACCCTTCTCGTCCATGTAGCGCTCCAAGCCCGGCAGGATCTCGCGGATGATGCCGAACCCGAAGTGCATCACGGCGGTACACACTTGCACGGTGGTCGCACCAAGCAGGATGAACTCCACCGCATCGCGCCAGTTCTCCACGCCGCCGATACCGCTGATCGGCAGGTTCACATCCGGGTGCTGCGCACAGTTCTTCACCATGTTCAGCGCGATGGGCTTCACAGCAGGGCCGCAGTAGCCACCGTTGGTGCTTTTGCCATCGACGATCGGGTATGGCACGAACTGGTCGATGTCCACGCCGACAATGCTCTGGATCGTGTTGATGAGCGAGATCGCATCGCTACCACCTGCACGAGCTGCGCGCGCCGGGCGGGTGATGTCCGAAATATTCGGTGTCAGCTTGGTGATCACGGGGATCTTGGCCACTTCCTTCACCCACTCCACGATCATCTGCAACACCTTCGGTTCCTGCCCCACCGCGCTGCCCATGCCGCGCTCGCACATGCCGTGCGGGCAACCGAAGTTGAGTTCGATGCCATCCGCACCGGCGTTCTCCACGTCACGCACGATCTGGTGCCATTCCTCCTTTGTCTCCACCATCAGCGAGGCGATCACGGCGTTGTCCGGAAAACGCTTCTTCACCTCACTGATCTCCCGCAGGTTGTCCTTTAGTGGTCGATCGGTGATGAGTTCGATATTGTTGAAGCCCACCATGCGCTTATCGCGGTAGTTCACAGCGCCGTAACGGCTGCTCACGTTCACCACGGGCACCCCGAGCGTCTTCCACACGGCACCACCCCAGCCCGCGTCGAAGGCTTTCATGATCTGGTAGCCGGAGTTCGTTGGCGGTGCGGAGGCGAGCCAGAAGGGGTTCGGGGATTTGATCCCTGCGAGGTTGGTTCTGAGGTCGGCCATGTTGATTAGCTGATGGGAGGATTAGCCGATGGCGGCAGGGATCGGTGCTTGCGCTCTTGAAGGCGTTGCTTCGATGTGCTGATGATCTTATTGAGGATGCGCATGACGCGCTGGATACGAGAGATCAGGTCAGTATCTGTTCCATTGGATTGCGTCGCCGCGATGACGTAGTACCAGTACTCGGCTTCGTCAGCTTCCTTGAGGGCGATCTTCAGTTTGTGGATGAAGTCTTTCAGGCTCTCGGCATTCTGGGCTTCCTTCGAGTTGGCTCCTGGCGAACATGCCGAACTCTCGAATTGCTCGATCAACCAACGACGCTGCGAACCGAGGACATCGACGAACTTGATCGTCTTGACCGACAACTCGAACGTCTCCTTCAACAACAGGTTGTCACGATACAACGGACTTCCAGAATAGACAGTTTGTGGTTCCGCTGCCATCGTTCCGTCAGGGCGTTCCAAAGCATCCTCACGCATCACCTCATCACAGATCGATAGCCAGTCCGCCCTCGTACCCGGTGTGTCATCTTCCAATTCCTCCATCGTGTCGGCGTATTTTATCAGCTAATCGGCTGATCATCCCATCAGCTAATCATTTCCTCAAGTAAGCATCGATCCCATGCGCCGCCTTCTTCGCCTCTGCCGCCGCGTTCACCACTTCCACCCCGCCGTTCACCGCATCGCCGGCGGCGAAATACTTCGGGTTGTTGGTCTGGTAGTTCTCGTTCACCACGATGCGGCCGCGGTTATCGAGGATGCGGCCCTTCTTCTCCAGCGCCAGACCGGCGATCTGCTCCAGCAACTCCACCTGCTTGCCTTGACCCGTGCCGAGCAACACCATGTCGCAGGGCTCTACGAACTCGCTTCCGGGTATCGCTTCGATCTTCCCGTAGGCTGCTTTGTTGCGAATGAACTTCACACCCGTGACGGAACCGTTGCCGAGCACTTCTACCGGTGTCACGTTGAAAAGCGCCTTCGCGCCGCTCTTCTTCGCCAGGTCGAACTCGAACGAGTATGCCCCCATTTCCTCCGATCCACGACGGTAAGCGATGACCACGCCTTCCGCACCCATGCGACAGCTTTCGCTTGCAGCATCCATCGCGGTGTTGCCGCCGCCGAGCACGATCACCTTGTTGCCGACCATGGTCGCCTGGTGCTTGTTGCGCAGTTCTTCCACGAACTCCAGCGCCCCCATCACCCCTTTCTTGTCCTCGCCGGGAATGCCGAGCGATGATGTACCGCCCAAGCCGATACCGATGAAGACCGCGTCGTAGTCCTTCTCCAGCCGATCGAAGTCAGCGCGACCAGCCACGGGTTTGTTGTAGTGAACGTTGAATCCGAACTGCTCCTGGAGGTAGGCGATCTCGTCCACGGCTTCCTGGTTGGTGAGTTTGTAGGGTGCAACACCATACACGCACAATCCACTGGGCTTCGCCCTTGCTTCGAAGATGTCCACCGCATGGCCGAGCATCCGCAGTTCACACGCGCATGACACGCCAGCTGGCCCCGCACCGATCACCGCCACTTTCTTGCCCGTTGCCTTGCCGGTGATGAAGAGCTTCTTCTTCGCGCGGATCACCTTGTCGGTGGCATGTGCCTGTAAGCGCCCGATCTCGATGGGCTTCACGTCCTGGTGGTTGTACACGCATGCGCCTTCGCAAAGTTCCTCCGTAGGGCAGACGTTGCCGCAGGCATGGCCGAACCAGTTGCTCTCGTAAATCGTTTTCGCGGCTCCGTCCTTGTTCCCATCATTGATCTGGCGAATGAAATTGGGGATGTCGATCCCCGTGGGGCACGCGTTGATGCACGGCGCATCGTAACAGTACAGACAGCGCGAGCTCTCGTAGTACGCTTCCGTGTCGCTCATCAGCGGCTTCTTCGGGTGGAAGTTCGCCGCGAACTCAGCTTCGGTCGTGGGTCGTTTGTATTCTGCCATGGGGTGCGATCTATTGTGAGCTTCGAGCCACTAGCCTCGAGCCACGAGCTTGATCCGCATTCAAAGCTCGTGGCTGGCGGCTAGTGGCTGCGGGCCTGCATTGCGGGTGCTAGAGTTCCACGAGTTTACCGTATGTCTCCGGCCTGCGGTCGCGGAAGAATTGCCACGTGCTCCGCACCTCCTCGATCATGTCCAGGTCGAACTCCGCGACGAGCAGTTCATCATTGTCGCGCGAGGCTTGTGCGAAGATCTGGCCGCGAGGATCCACGAAGTAGGACTGCCCGTAGAACTTGCCGAGGTTCCAGGGTTTCTCCTCGCCCACGCGGTTGATGCAACCCATGAAGTAGCCGTTCGCCGCAGCGTGCGCGGGCTGCTCCAGCTTCCAGAGGTACTCGCTCAAACCCGCCACGGTTGCGCTGGGGTTGTAGACGATCTCCGCGCCGTTCAGTCCAAGACAACGCGCTCCGTCGGGGAAGTGGCGGTCGTAGCAGATGTACACGCCCACCTTGGCGTACTTCGTCTGGAACACCGGATAGCCGAGGTTGCCGGGCTTGAAGAAGAACTTCTCCCAGAACCCGCTCGTGTGTGGGATGTGGTTCTTGCGGTACTTGCCGAGGTAGGTGCCATCCGCATCGATCACTGCAGCGGTGTTGTACAGCACGCCCGCCTGCTCCTTCTCGTAGATCGGAACGATGATGACCATGTTGTACTTCTTCGCGTACTGCGCCATCAACTCCGTGGTGGGTCCGGGCACGCTCTCCGCGCTCTCGTACCACTTCCGGTCCTGGCCCGGGCAGAAGTACGGCGTGTTGAAGATCTCCTGCAGGCAGAGGATCTGCACGCCCTGCTGGCCGGCCTTCTCGATGTACGGGATGTGCTTCTGCACCATCGCGTCGATGATCTCCGGTATCGTGCCTTCGCCCTCCGTCTTCGGAAGGCTCATCTGGATGAGGCCGCTCTTGATCTTGCGTGGCATGGGTCAGTTGTCAGTTCTCAGTTGGCTGTTATCGATTCGCCCGTGGCACGGGACAGCATCGGCCAAGACAGGAATGCCAATGTAGGGATCGGCGTGCGCCTTCAAGCATGGGCACACGCTGAAATGCACATCGGGTACCGCGCGCTATCTTGCCTCCACAGCGACCGAGCACCATGAGCACCGGCAATGAGACCTTCCGCGAGGAGGTGAAGAAGGAGTTCCAACTGGAACGCATGATCCTGTTCAGCGATGCGGTCTTCGCCATCGTGATCACCCTCATGGCCATGGAGATCCGGCTGCCCGAGGGCACCGATCTGCAGGACAGTGCGGGCCTGAGGCATGCCGTGAAGATCCTCGCACCGGTCATCATCGCGTACATGGTGAGCTTCTTCTTCATCGGCGCCATCTGGTACCAGCACCTGCGCATGTTCAGCGTACTGAAGAGCTATGATCGCGGGCTGGTCGTGCGCAACCTCGTGCTGCTCTTCCTCATCGGCCTGTTCCCGTTCAGCGCCACCGTGATCACACACAGCAAGGGCTCCGTCTATGCGCTCACCATCTACCTCGGCATCATCTACGCCTGCGTGCTCGCGCAGTACGTCCTGCACCATTACATCCTGGTCAGGCGGCCGGCACTCCTTATCCCGGGCGATATCTCCGTGCAGCTGCAAGCCCTCAGGCGCCGCAAAGTGATCGTGATCACCATCGGCATCTGCTTCGCGCTCATCTTCATCACGCGGGGTTTGATCACCGATCCAGACCTGAAGGTGATGGCCACCTGGTGGATGCTGCTGGTGCCAATTGCCGTGCGGGCCTTCGCTGGGAAGAACGCGGTTGCTGAGAAGGCTTAGGGGAATTCCGGTTGGGCGTGCCGGCTTGCCGTAGGGCTAGGAGTTCTGCCCGGGCTTGACCCGGGGCTGCTATCCCTTACGCGATATGCGAACGTTCATTTCGTCGATCGCCCAGTTCGCCGGATTCTCAGCGATGTACTGTGCGATACGGCTGTGTTCAGCGCTATCCCGGATGATGCGTTCGAAATAGTTGCGTTGCCAAACTGGATCTCCGGGTGTGCCACGTGATCGGTTGATCATTCGGGATACCGCCGAT
>JBDTNF010000054.1:0-4223 GCA_039933875.1 Flavobacteriales bacterium
CGTTCTCCGTCAGCGTCTTCAGCGCGGCGTTGGCCATCTTCTGCGCGGTGTCGGCTTTGAAGAGATCCGCACCACCGTACACGGTATGCACGGGTTGGCGGTCCGGACGATTACCGGGATAGATCTGCTGGAAAGCCTTGTTGGCCTTGCCGAGGGCGGTGAGGATGCGGGAGGAGTTGGTCTTTGGGATGGATGAATTCATTGGGGGTGAATATCGAACATCGAACACTGAATTTTGAATGTCGAAGTGAATGCGGACTTCCGGATCACTTTGCTGCGCTCAGGTTCGCTTCTGCGGTCTTGACACTCTTCACGAAGATGGCCGTGAGTTCATTGCACTCGGCCATGCTTTTGGCCAATAGCTCCTTGTCCATCAACAGCCCAGCTCGGTCGATGATCTTCAGGCATACACGACTTTCGCGCAATTCCTTCAAGCAGATCTTGACCTTATGGATAAAATCCCTTCGCGACTCACCGCTTTGGGCTTCCCCATAGTTCAACGCTGGCGAGGTTCCCGAGCGGGTCAGCTGGCCGGAGAGATGCTGACCGGCATACGTCTTCGGAAGTGCATCCGCCACCTTCAACATCAGCACCGAAAAATCGACGAGGCGATCCTCCAGATCGAACTTCCGAGGCAGACCGTTCCCGGGCATTTCACTTCGATGTTCAGTGTTCGCCATTCGATGTTCGATATTCTTCAGCTCCCCCGATACGTCGAGTACCCCCACGGGCTCAACAGCAGCGGGATGTGGTAGTGCCCATCCGCCGCCAGTTCGAACACCACTTCGATGTAGGGGTAGAAGCTCTTCGTCTTGTGCTCGCTGAAGTACGCCGAGACATCGAAGCGCATGCGGTATTGGCCCTCGGCCAGCACGATGTCCTTCGGCACGAAGTCGGGGATGCGGCCATCGGCGTTGGTGCTGCCCATCGCAAGGTCGTCCCACTTGTCGGGGCCCGCAGCGCGCTGCAAGGTGACGCGTACACCACGGGCAGGCAGGCCGCGCGCGGTATCGAGGACGTGTGTGGAGATGGTGCTCATCAGTTGGGGTTAACCGCAAAGGCGCAGAAACGCAAAGGAATGCGCCCACTTCGCGCCTTGGCGTCTTTGCGGTTCAAGTAGTTCATGCCAGCAACTTCTTCAATCGTATCCGCGTGATCTTGTTCTGCTCTTCGGCCGCGACCATCACCTCGGTCTTGGGGTCATTGGGCATGCGGGCTTCCAGCAATGCGAGCATCTCGGCAGCAGTCTTACCCGTGGCGCAAACGATGAAGATGTGCCCGAACTTCTCTTCGTAGCTCTTGTTGCCGTCGGCGAGGCGTTGGATCACCGTTGGGTCCGCGCTGTCCACGCCCTTCTGCTCGTTGCCGGCCCAGCCCTTGGTATTCGCATACTTCTTCGCAAGGCTTTCCACATCACCGATGCGCGGGTGGCCTTGGAACGCCTCGAGGTAATCGTCCACATCGCATTCATCCCAGATGCGGTCGCTGATCTCCAGCATCTCGCTAAGGCCCTCATAAGGGCGACCGATCTCCATGCGCTCTGCCCAGCGCGCGCAAGCGCAACATTGCGTGAAGGCAGCAGTTGCGTCCGTTTCGCTCAGTCGATTGAGTTGGTCGAAGGTCATGCAATGGTGCCCCAGAGGCGCATGCGGCTTACACCGCCATCAGGGAAGATGCTCAAACGTACATGCGTCACCGGCTCTTTGCACATCACCTCCTGCTGGAATTGGTGCTCGTGATCCGCCTGCAGTTTGGTGCGCTCGATGATGGTGCTCCACTTGGCGTTCTTCAAGGCTTCGCTCTCTGTTTTCGGGTCGACCTCACTTCGACTCCGCTCAGTGCGGGTCGACGACAAAGAGGCTTCGATCGTACAGCCTTCCAGCGTGAAGGTGTCCGGGTAGTTGCCCTTGAAGTGGCCCGTGTCGATCAGCGCCTTTTGCAGGATACCCTTGTGCGCGAGCCGCACGATCACCCAGTCGCGGTTGTTGGGTGTGCGGTTGCGTTTGGTCTCCCAGCCATCGCCCATGTTCACACCGCGGCCGGGCATGATCAGGTTGTTCATGTGGCTGAAGAACATGTCGTTGCATTTGATCGCTAGTGCGCCGTTCTGCGCAGCGGCCAAGTCGGTCACCTCATCGGGCTTCACGCCTGACCAGTCGCGTTGTACTTCGCCGTACACGCGCAGGCGGGCCACACCACCATCGGGATAGATGTGAAGCTTGATATGCGTTACGAGTTGACGTGTTACGTGTTGCGTGTTCGGCTCAAAGAAGTGCTGGCTGCCGGGGTTGAGCGGCGACTTCGGGAGGACCTCTTTCCATTCGGCCTTCTCCCAGTTGCCATGCGGGGCATAGCACGCATCAATGGAGCAATGCGGCGGATGGTTGCCAAGGAAGTGCGCTGTATCCACTTCGAAGCCCTTGATCACACCGGCGGCACCGAGTTGGATCACAACGCTATCGTGGCCGGGTGTGCGCTTGCGGCGGCTTTCCCAGCCGTCCATCCACTTGCCGCGGTCGGTGTACTTGTCGGCGATGAAGACCGGCTTGCCCGGCTTGATCAGGTTCTCCTTCTCGGCGAAGAAGTCATCAGTACACCACAGCACCTGGCCCCCGAAGCGCTCGGCGGCGAGGTCGATGAGGTGGGTGAAGGCGGGGGCTTGTTGGTCTTGCTTATCCATCGTTACGCATGCCTTCTATGACCCAGTTTGGAGAACCCAAAGAACACAATAGTCCTTGAGAAATCATGAAAGCCAATGTGGTAGTTCGGAGACCCATCCGGTGATCTCGGTTCAACCCATGGATCGAAGTCCTCCTTCTTCATGTTCAAACCCGCTAGTACGCTCCACTCCTCTTCCCCGCTCCCAGAATTGGAACTTCGGAATGCCTCAGTCACAAATCTTGCGCGTAACGTATCGTAGTCGGACTCACTGAGCCTATATGCAACTGCCACGGTGTAGTCTCCGCCAATGTCAGGTGTTCCATAGTCTGCGGAAAGTTGCTCAGCACTTGGAGGCAGCGGCATTCCGGTGAACATGTTCCATTCCTCACTGTAGAAATCAGAACCTGGATGATCCTCTCTGTAGCCCTGAATGGCTGGAACAATAAGAATCGCAAGGAGACTTCCGTATTTGACAATACCCCGAACCCTTCGTGTGAATAGTCTCCGCTTAAGCAAGAACTTCTCGACCAACCAGACCACCAAGAAAAGCAGAGCCCAAACGAGCATCAGCACAACGACAATGATGAC
This sequence comes from Flavobacteriales bacterium, assembly GCA_039933875.1. Classification (GTDB taxonomy): domain Bacteria; phylum Bacteroidota; class Bacteroidia; order Flavobacteriales_F; family PHOS-HE28; genus PHOS-HE28. Next base: position 3,250 of record JBDTNF010000054.1, read on the forward strand.
ATACCCCAAAAAGGTCAATACGTCCATGTTCGAGGTTGGCTATTGAGCAGTGCGACACTTCGAGCGCCCATGAAGAATTCCTCGCGGAACGAATCCGCGCCTCCCACCACCGTCCGCTCCACCACCCCATAAAGCATTCGCCCCGCATACGGCGTGAACTTGTGCCGATGCTGGATGTTCTCCTCCTTCACCACAAACCCCGCCTCCGGATCCCAGATCACCAGGTCGGCATCACAACCGGGAGCGATACGACCTTTCGTCTTCAGCCCAAGGAAGTCGGCCGGGTGCTCGCACAACAACCGCGCGACATCCTCGATCGTGAAGCCTCGCTCCTTCGCGACCGTCCAGAACGCGGGCAGCAAGAACTGCAGACCCGCAATGCCGCCCCAAGCCTTCATGAAGTTGCCGCTCACTTGTTCCTTCATGTCCGGCGGTGCAGGTGAATGATCGGTGGCCACGAAGTCGAGCGTGCCGTCTTTCAGGGCTTCCCAGAGTAGTTCGTTGTTCGCCCGCTCGCGGATCGGCGGTGCGCACTTGAACTCGGTGGCGCCATCGGGGATCTCCTCCGCACAGAACACGAGGTAGTGCGGACAAGCCTCGGCGGTGATGCGTAGTCCACTCCTCTTCGCATCACGGATCAACGGCAGTGCTTCAGCGGAAGAGACGTGTACGATGTGGACGTGTACATCGAATTCCTCGCTGAGGCGGATCATGAGTGCGATGGCGTCGGTTTCCCATTTGGCTGGGCGGGAGGCCAAGTAGTCATAGTACGACCGTGGGTCACCCTTCGGCCCTTCGACTCCGCTCAGGGCAGGCTCACTCAGGGTGACAGCTTCCGTTTCCAATTCGCAATGCACGAGTAGCTTGGCATCGTGCTTCTTCAGGATCGGTAGGGCTTTGCGCAGATCCGCTTCCGCGACGTTCGGGAACTCGTCGATGCCAGAGTGCGTGAGGAAGGCCTTGATGCCGAAGAC
>JBDTNF010000055.1:0-4074 GCA_039933875.1 Flavobacteriales bacterium
TGATCGCGCAGTCGGACACCTTGGTGAAATCCGTGGGTACCAGGATCTTGTTCTTCTTCTGGCTCATCTACGAAGTGGTTTCCTTGTACGAAAGGTCGTTGGTGGGGCGGCCAAAGATAGACGAAAGGCCCATCGTCCCGTGGGGTGTATGGGAAGGTGGGGAGGGTCACGAAGCAGGGATAGCGCCCAACAAACGCCTATGAACGGCTGTAAACGACTGCTGGCCGGATCCTCCTTTTGAGTGGCTCCTATTTCGCCTCGGGAACGGCATGAACCCTCCTCCCGACCCAACACAACAAAATCGCAGAAAGATGAATACGTCAATGAAGAACAAGGTGCAATTGATCGGCAACCTGGGTAATGACCCGGAACTGAAGGAAGTGGGAAAAGGCCAGCACATGCTGCGCCTGAACCTTGCCACGAACGAGCGTTTCAAGGGAGCGGATGGGGAATGGAAGGAGGACACGCAATGGCATCCCGTGGTGGTATGGGGGAAGCGGGCCGAGCGGCTGGCCACCATGGTGCGCAAGGGTTCGGGCCTTCTTGTGGAGGGTCGGCTTATCCACCGCCTCTATGAAACGAAGGAAGGGGAGAAACGCGCGATCACCGAAGTGGTGATGAACGACTTTCAGTTGATCGGTCAGCGTGGTGAGCAGGAGTGACCCCCAGGGGGCGCTATTGCTTCACGGTGTGCCCCGTGTGCACGAGGCCCGCTTGTGTGCAGCGCACCCAATAGGTTCCCTGGTCGAGATGCCCCAAGTCGAGCACAACGGACCGGTTCTCGGTATGCACGAGAGCCCGGTATACAGAGCGGCCACAGGCGTCATCAACACGGATGTCCACCACGCCAGGGGTAAACCCGGAGAGAGAGAGGTGGTCTGTGAACGGATTCGGCCAGGTGTGCACGTCGTTCCCATCGGCACGTTCGCCTACGAAGGCGGCAGGGAACGCATCCACCGTGCGGCAAAGAGTGCTGATGCAGGTATCCGTCGTCAAGGGCCCCCAAAGGCGAACAGTGCTGCACAGTTGAAAGGAGCCTCCGTCGTAGGCGTGCACAGCCACTGTTCCTTCGGCGATGGTGCCATCGCCAAAGTCCCATGTCACAGCCGAGTTCATGCCCGATGTGTGCGATGTGTCCAGCACCCCAACGAGGTTGTCCTGTTGCAACAACAGGTATCCCTGCTCAAGCAGGGTGCTGCATTCCACACCGGCGGGCCCCAGGTAAAGCCATTTGCACATGGTGGTCGAGCAATGCACCGGCGCAGGTCCCACCACCGTAAGGCAAACTTCATGCGGGCCAGGGCCGTCGAACGTGTGGGAGGGCATCGCTTCCACAGAAGAGGTGCCGTCGCCGAACGACCAGTACGACTGTTCGATGGTGGCCGTGAACGATGAGAGGTCCGCGAATGTGACGGCTTGCCCATCAACAGCCGAGATGGTGAAATCCGCGATGAGCGAGGCGCAACTGGCATCGGCAAGCGGCTGGAAAAGGTCACAGGTGGTTGTGCTACACGGCAGTAGTGTCTCCGGATCGATCGCGTTCACGGTGAGGCATACCGGATAGTCGCCAGCTCCCGGAAAGGCGACTTGCAGGTTCACTTCGCCGAGCAACTGATAGAAGTCCGTGGTGTAGTAGCTCCATACACTGCCGGTGATCGCGGTGATGCCCGGCGTCACGACCGGGCTGAACACATACGTGTATGGCCCGACTATCTCGGAGGTGAATCCAACATGCAACGAGGTGTCACAACCCTGCACCGTACCACTACCGCGTGCAGCGAATTCGGTCGGATAGAGCTGCCCGCGCACGAGCAGCGTCGCAGCGAGAAGAACGGTCAACAGTGAAGTACGGAGGAGCGCCATGGTCATCGATCTCGGTGACAGTTGAAGGTGTATCCAAGCCGCAAGCGCAGGCCGAATCGCTCGGGTTGGGCGAAGACGTCGGATCGGGTTCCCAAGGCGCCGAGGCTGTTCATGTATGCCGGGCTGGCCCACAAGGTCCACCGTTCGCTTAAGGAATAACCTAGATCCGCGGAAAGTGTTCCCAACACGACGATCGGATAACGTTCGCGCAGCTCATCGCCCTCCGGTGCCGCGGTCGAGATGTGACCGTCCTGAGCATCCTGTACGAGGATCGCGTTACTCGTTACGGAGGTGAACTCGCCAGCAAGGCCTGCGCTCAGCCCATAAGTCCAGCGCCGCCAGGCACCACGCCAGTGACCCTCAACGGGAACGCGGATGACCGAACGCTTGTCGAGGCCTTCAGCGATCCGTTCATCGACGACCTGCGTTGTGACCGTGTCGGACTGCGAAATGAAGACCTGCGTGTTCAGTGTCACCAGGCTCGTCGTGACCTCCTGCTCCACATAGGTCCATTGGTCGACATAATGGAACTGTTGCTCTGATCGCTCATGTTCAGCGCCTGTCGAGAATCCCCAACCTGAGCGCCACGTACGCCCCACCAACGCACCCACGCCTATGGTGGAGGTCCACGTTTCTGAAGCGTTAAGCGCGTCCGTCAATTCGGTGTTGTCCCCCGTCCATTGGCGCCGCACGTCGTACCATCCCATTTGCAACGCGACCCACCATTCACTCGAGGGAAGGACGTAGGTGGTCGGCCTGTTGGACCCTTCTGGTGAGAGGGGAAGCGCGGAACCATGCCATGCACTCCGCAGGGGATCCATGCGTCCGATGGTCCCAACATCCATGAACAATGCCGAGGTACCCGGCACATTTGTTCCTTCCTGGAGTTGGGGCAGGGGAACGTCGATCGCGCCAGGCGTAGCAGGGCTGGCAGGTGTTGTTGCGATCCATGGGGCCTGTGAATGGATGGCCAGGCCTGTCTGTTCAACGGCGCGTTCCGGCACGGGCATTTCGGATGCCTTCTTTGTCTTGATGGGCGCACGCTGGTGCGGGCTATCGAAGGCTGCTTTACTGTTCGCGGTGCGGCCTTCTGTGGCCTTCGCTGCGTCAAGGGGAGCATTTGTAGGTGCCGGTGTCGGGACGACCTTATGGGTCGGCCCAGAGGGGACGGTCGAAATGATACTCGGTTGTATCGGGGTCCGGTCCTGGCGGGTCGCCCAATAGGCACCAGCACCCAACGCCACCATCAATGTCGCTATGGTCAGGCCACGGCGCCGCGACCAGAACGCCAGCCCGCGACGGCGGCGACGACCGTTCTTCACCCCCTCCCAAACAGAGGGCGGCGGCTGTACCTCGGCCCGGGAAAGGGCGTCCCTGAAGTACTGGTCAATGGGATGTTCTTCCCGCATGGATGGGCGTTGTTGTTTCGTTGATCATGCGCTGTAGCATGTGTCGTGCTTTGGCGAGCTGGCTGCGCGAGGTGCTTTCACCGCACCCGAGCATCCCGGCGATCTCGGCATGGTCGAATCCTTCGATCGCGTAGAGGTTGAAAACCATGCGGTAGCCGTCCGGCAGGGCCGAGACCATCGCCAGCAACTCCTGTTCGCCAAGCCGGTCCAGTGCTTTTGATGGGACCGCCTCCTCGGGCAGGTGTTCCAATCCGAAATGCTCCATCTGGAACGCCTTGCGGCGGTAATGGTTGATCGAGGTATGCACCATGATGCGGCGGATCCAGCCTTCCAGTGAACCGTCCATGCGGAAGCCCTTTAGCTTGTCGAACACGCGGATGAATCCTTCCTGCATCAAGTCCTGGGCTTCCAGCTGGTGTCGGGCATAGCGCAGGCACACGGCGTACATCCGCCGCGCGTACCGCGCGTACAGGAGTTCCTGGCAACGACGGTCCTCGTCCAAGCAGCCCCGTACGAGCTCGCGTTCGGTCAGTTCATGCAACTGGAAGGCCTTTCCACCCTCAAGACACCAACTCCCTGCGATATGCTGCCTTGAGGCTAGGCCATTTCCAAGGTACGGCCACGGGGCGCACCCCGGAAAGCAACCGACAGCAAACGGCTATGAACGACTACAAATGCTGAACGCACGACTAAGCCACCGGGACCGGGGAATGTTTGCATCGGAGTTCGGAATCAGCACCGACCCGGAACGAAAAGTCAAACCCAAACAACAAGTACCATGAACACGCTGAAGAACAAAGTG